>JAGWIE010000009.1 GCA_028866445.1 Rhodospirillales bacterium
GCGGGATTCTTGCGCATACCCCCGCTGCTACGCGCTTTGGTGCGGGCGGATGAGGTCTGGCTTGCCCTGCTGGCGGCGGCGGTGGGAGTTTTCGCCGGGCTGGGCGTGGCGCTGATTAATGAAATTTCGTTCCTGATGCACCAGAACCTTTTTGATCTGGGGCGAGGCATGGAGCTTTCCGAAACCCCCAAACTCGACCCGCTGCGGGCCATTGCCGTGCCGGTGTTGGGCGGCTTGGTTTTTGGAATTTCATTATGGGTTCTGGCCCGGTTCAGGCCCAAGCCGCTGGTGGACCCGATTGAGGCCAACGCGCTCTATGGCGGGCGGATGTCTCTCACCGACGCGATAATCGTGGCGGGACAGACGGCATGGTCCAACGGTGTGGGGGCGTCCGTTGGCATGGAAGCTGGGTATGCGCAGTTTGGCGCGGGAGTGGCCTCCTGGCTCGGGCGGAATTTCCGGCTTCGGCGGAGCGATTTGCGCACGCTTGTGGGCTGCGGCGCGGGGGCTGCGATCGCCGGGGCGTTCAGCGCGCCACTTTGCGGTGCTTTTTACGGCATCGAACTGGTTATTGGCGTTTATTCCGTAACGACTTTGCCATTTGTCGTCATCGCGGCACTTCTCGGCACGCTGACGGTACAGCTTCTCGGGTTTGCCGCGCCGCCCCTAGTCGTGACCTTGCCAGTGGATGTGCCGCCTGACGCGTATGGGATTATTCTGATTGAAGGCATTGCCTGCGGTATTGCTGGTATTGTTATCATGCGGGGTGTGACGCTGATCGAGGCCGGGTTCAGGCGCAGCAAAATCCCGATTTGGCTGCGGCCCTTGTTGGGCGGTGCGGTGGTGGGGTTGCTGGGGTGCATGACGCCGCAGGCAATGTCCTCCGGTCATTCCGCTTTGCATACTTATATAAACGTGCAGTTTCCGTTCATGGTTGCGGTGGGGTTGCTGCTGGCCAAATCCGTCGCCTCGGCATTTTCAATCGGGGCGGGATTCCGCGGTGGTCTGTTCTTCGCGTCACTGTTTCTGGGCGCGATGTTTGGCAAGGTGTTTGCCGGCATTATCAGCATCATGCCCTTTGTGGCACAGATGCCAGTGGGGCTTTACGCGGTTGTGGGCATGAGCGGTGTGGCCGCCGCCATAATAGGCGGCCCCATGACCATGACATTCCTGGCGCTGGAAAGTACGCAAAATTTTGCTGTAACCATGGCTGTGCTGGCGGCGGCCATTGCGGCCACCATTACCGTGCGGCGGTTGTTTGGTTATTCATTCGCAACATGGCGGTTTCATTTGCGTGGCGAACAGATACGCTCGGCCATGGATGTGGGCTGGATACAGGCGCTTACCGTGGGGCGCATGATGCGCGCTGTGCCGGTGACGGCGCGGCCGGATACCAGCCTTGACGTGTTTCGGCAGGAAGTGCCGCTGGGGGCGGTGCAACGTGTTGTGGTGACCAGTCCGGACGGAGAATATGTTGGCGTGGCCTACCCGGCAGATGCCGCGACGGTGACAGGTGAGCATCGCAATGTTGGTGATATCTTGCACCATCAGAATTATTTCTTGCTGCCTGGCATGACGGTGAAAGAGGCTCTCGCCGTTTTTGAGAGCGCTGAAGCAGATGCCTTGGCCGTGCTGGATGGGCCGGATACGCGGCAGGTTTTAGGGCTGCTCACCGAGCAATATGCGCTTCGCCGGTACAGCGAGGAGCTAGACCGCCGCCGCCGGGAAGTGTCGGGCGAATAAGGTAATGTTAGGATTAATAAACCGAAAGACCCACCAAAGCCGGGCAACAATATGGGATGTTAAATTTGTAATATATTTTTAAAAATATATTTTTTTGAGTTTTAATATCATTAATTATATAATTCTGATTTTTTAGAAAAAGCTCTGGATTGTAGCTATGTAGTTAACGTTGTATTTCCTTCGGTAAGGCTAAAAATTCTAATAAAAACGATAATATATAATAAAAAGCACGCCGCCTGATTTATAAGACAAATAACGAAAATGTTATGACTGTTTTAGGTGTTTACATCAAGATTTTAGGGGTTTTGCAGCAGCTTATTTCTTGATTTTACTGCACTGCAACGGTAAGACCAACCTAACGGTGGAAAGTGAGGGTAACTGAATGAGTGGTACGTCTTATCTAACAGTCTCTGGCAGTGGCACGACGAACATCCATTCTGGAGTTCTCAGCATTCCGTCATCGCTGGGCACGACCGTCAATTCTCTTCTGCAGACCTACCTGGACGGTGTTTCCACATCGGTAACGGCGGGTATCGCGGGATTTGAGAATTATAACGCTGTGACCGGTATTCCGGTCAGCGTTTCTGGTAGCGGAACGAATTTCCTCGAAGAAATCACAAATACGGATAGCGTCGGCGCATCTTCCGGCGGCTCCGCTAGTGGCGTGGTTTCCGTCGCTGCTGGGGTGACCGATCTGGTGGTACAGGTCCCCGGCATCGTTTCAGTCGATGGCGTTGGTTCCACGACGACGGCTATCCTCGGTGCGAGCAGCAATGTCACCTATAGCATCGGCGGTTCCGTTAGTAACGGTACGGGTTCTATCTTTGCTGCTGGTGGCAAAGATCTGATTGCCGATTACGGCAGCAATTCCAGCTACGATATCACCTCCGCCGGAAATGACTCGGTGGTGATGAATGGCGTTGGCGGCGTTGATAGCGTGAACGCGGTTGGCAATGCGACAACTTCTGTTTTCATCGGCGGCTCCGATGTCGCCACTGTTACCGCTTCCGGTACTTCCAAAGTGGCGGTGGTGTTCTTTGAAAAAGCAGGTGGCAGCCTGTATTTCGTCAATAGCTCCAGCGAAACTGCGACGGTTTTCTCCGGCGCGTATACGACTTCGGGCGGTGGCACTGTTTACGCACCTAACGCCGTGACGGCTTTTGGTGGCGCTGGCGGCGGCTATTTCTTCGGTGGCCGTGGGGGTGGCAACTACCTCGATGGCGGCCAGGGTAACTCCACGCTGGTGGGCGCTGGTGCCAGTGATACGTTGATTTCTGGCGGTGCCGACAACAGCCTTTACGCAGGTAACGCGACCGAAACATTGCTCGGCGGCGGCGGGACGAATAGCTTCTTTGTCGGCCTTGAAGAAGTGGGTGTCGGTACCGTTCAGGCTTCCAGCGATTTCATTTCTGCTGGCGGTTCTGCAAGCCAAATCTTTACGCTCGGCAACGTTGCTTCCTCTACCCTGGTCGGCTCCACCGTAACTGGTGCGCAGAACATCTATGACGTGCTGGGGAACTACACCACCCAGGGCGGCGACGCTGTGACCTTCGGTGGCAGCAGCTTCACCATTACGGACTTCGGCGGAAGTGATAAGATCTTTCTGCTCAATGGTTCTTACCTTACCTCCCCTGGCGCGCCGACGGTTGAGAGCATTACCCCTGCTCTGGGCAATAGCGGCAGCACGCAGATACTGCTCTCCGATAACACGGTGATAACGCTTAAGGGTGTTACCACCTCTCATGTAAACGCATCGATTGGTGGACATTTGATTAGCTATCACTAATCAATCCATTGCGGATAATTTTAAGCCTGCCTTGTATCCCAAGGCAGGCTTTTTTCTGTTCTAAGGTTGCTAGGGCGGATATGCGGGGTATTTCCGTCCAGGCAGCGGGATTGTTACTCGGCGGGGTGAAAGTCGAGCACTTCGCCATTAATGCAATAACGCAGACCGGTCGGCGGCGGGCCATCCTCGAACACATGCCCAATATGCCCCCCACAATTGCTGCAATGCGCCTCTATGCGGATCATGCCATGGCTGCGGTCGATGGTGGTTCCTACGGACCCATCAAGCGGGGCATTAAAGCTCGGCCAGCCCGTCCCGCTTTCGAACTTGGTGGTGGCGACGAACAAGGTTTGTCCGCAGCCAGCGCAGCTAAAGCTCCCAGCCCGCTTCTCGTAATTCAGGGCGCAGGTTCCTGGCTGTTCCGTTGCGTGCTGGCGTAGAATGGCATATTGGTCCGCTGTTAGGCGTTGGCGCCATTCCTCATCGGTCAGTTGAAACGGGAACTCAGTCTCGTTCTGGGCTTGCATCGCGGCATCCTCTTCAGTGTTAAGGCGCATCCTATCAACAAGAATCGCTTGAGCGGACAAGGTTTCTCTATGAACAATAGTCTGGAGTTTTTTCTCTAGGTTGATACGAATGGAAAAGCGTCCAGCCTTTTGCCATTATAGTTTAGGCTTAGGCTGGCCTAAGGCAAGGGTAAGGTTTTCAGCATGGATCGCATATCTAGGGACCGCTGGATGCCGTTTGAAGCGAGAGAGCTGTGTGAATGATGATGCCCAAGCCGCCTTCATCTGAACGTTATGAATATCTTGACGGCATCCGAGGGCTGGCATCGCTGATGGTTGCCGTCTGCCATTATGTCACGGCATTTCAGCCTGATTTGTTAAATGGCGACGCTTCCCTCAGCCATTTCCCTGGCGATTACCTGCTTGCCAGGACGAGATGGGTCTTTTTTTACAACCCGGATTTTGGTGTGGCGGTGTTCTTCGTGCTGTCGGGCTTTGTGCTGGCCGCCAGCGTGGCGCATGAGCCGCCCTCTTGGCCGTCATTGGCTTTGCGGCGCTGGGTCAGGTTGATTCTGCCGGTTTTGACGATTTCCATTATTCTTTGGATCGCCTTGTATTTAGGGGCGTTCCGGGGCGTGCCGGAGGCCGCGGTGCAAGCCAAGTCCAAATGGTTCGCGGCCATGTTTGCGGACCCTACATATCATGTGCCGTTGTGGAAACAGATTGGCGATGGGTTGATCACATTCTTCCGGTTGGACCAGTCCTCGGGTTTAAGCGGCGCGCTCAACCCCGTGCTCTGGACGATGCCGATCGAGCTGCAAGGCTCTCTGGTTCTGTTCGCCGTCTATTGTTATGGGGCGGACTTGTTCCGCCGCCGCAGGGGCAGGGTGCTTGTCATGCTTCTGGCGGTGCCGCTGACATTCCAGACGAACTTTTATGGCTTCGGCCTTGGGATTGCGTTGTTTGAGGCAAAGCGCCTTCTTGAAGAGGTGCAGGGGAAGTGGCGCCAAATATTGCTTCGCCTAGCCGTGCCGGTTGGGGTACTGCTCTTAATTTCAGGACTATGGCTGGCCAGCGCACCTTATCTGCTGAATGGTAATTCCAGTTACCTTGCCCTGACGACCTTTTTATTCACCCATGCTGGGCTGGTGGAAGGCGTTGAGCCGATGCACCATGTGGGGGCGGCTTGCATCATCGCGGCCGCTTTGCTGCTGGCACCTCTGCGCTGGCTGCTTACAACCTGGCCATGCCGCTATTTGGGACGGATTTCCTTCATGTTGTATCTGGTGCAGATCCCGTTGTTGTGCGGGGTGGGGGTACCGGTGTTTCTGCATACAATGCCAAGCTGGGATTATGAGCATAGGGCACTGCTGGCGCTTGGCGCTTATCTCGTGACGGCGGTTATAATCGCGGAACTTGCCACGCGTTGGATCGATATACCCAGTATCAGGCTCTCCCGCCGAGTGACGGCGCGCAGCTGGGGGTGGTGGAATATCGGGGCGTGGCTAAATTTGGTTATTCGTGGCGCAGGGGCAGAAACTAAGTAACTGCCCAACGCGGCAAAATCGAATTTCCATTTTCAGGCAGCGTTCTTATCGCCGGTTATGACGGGCTTCGTTTTCAAAGAACGCCAACGCTCCAGAGTTGCCTCACGAGCTGGTTTACTGTCGCTCAACGAGGCCGCTATTAGCCGGTCGATTACAGCACTCCGAAGTTCAGCCTCAGTCTTCAACGTATTGGCAGGCATAAATTTACCCTTCCATCTTCATAATCCGGACGCCTCGTCCATTCCTGCTACATTGCTTGGTAACAAAGGCACGAATAAGGCATCCTGTTGGAACTTATATGGCAACGCAATTTGCCCAAAAGGTGAAAAAAATTGTTGAAAACTTGTCATCCCCCCGTGCCAGGGCATTTTGAATTTGTTATGGGGAAATGGGCAGATTTTAAGATTTGAGGCTTTATGGCAAAACGGCCAGCGTTTACGATCGTAGCGAGTGTGGCCACGCTGGGGCTGCTCAATGCCTGCGCCGCACCGGGCTTGCAAACCACAGCTTTGGGCGGTGCGCCGCCAGTCTCGGAACAAGCCTTGAAAGGCTCCTCCCCCCAGGTGCTGGATGCTGATTTCGGGGCTCCGATGTTGCGCCGGGTGGATGGGCCAGCACAGGTCTGGCTCTATCATTCGGCAAGCTGCGGGATGAACGTGTTTTTTTACCCGGATGCGCAGGGGGCGCCCCGCGTGGCTGCCGTGGTGCCGGATGCCGGAGACAACCCGGAAAGTTGTATGCAAAGCTTTGAGAAGCCGACCACCGCCGCGGCACTGGAGCAAGGGGCTGCCTCCTGATAGCCTGTGCAGGCTTGAAATGAGGATGAAATGGCGTCTCTGAATATTGCCGTGCAGATGGACCCGCTGCATGGCATCGACATTACCGGCGATTCCACCTTTGCGCTGATGCTGGAGGCCCAAGGCCGCGGCCACAGCCTATGGCATTACGAAGTGCCGCATATGTGGCTGGAAGGTTCGTTGCTGAAAGCGCGGGTAAAGCCCGTGACCGTGCAAGCCGTGGCGGGGGCGCATTATGCGTTCGGGCCGGAGCATGTGGCCGAGCTTGGCAGCATGGATGTGGTGCTGATGCGCCAGGATCCGCCTTTCGACATGGCCTACATCACCGCCACGCATCTGCTGGAGCATATTCACCCGAAAACCTTGGTGGTGAACAACCCGGCCGCCGTGCGCAACGCGCCGGAAAAGCTGCTGGTGACGCATTTTCCGCAGCTTATGCCGCCGACGATGATCTCCTGGGACCGCGAGGCGATCAAAGATTTTAGGGCGCGGCATAAGGACATCATCATCAAGCCTTTATTCGGCAATGGTGGCGTTGGCGTGTTCCGTATCAAGCCGGATGATGAGAATCTCGGCTCACTGCTGGATATGTTTTTTGCCGCCTCGCGTGAGCCGCTGATGATACAGCGTTATGAGCCGGCTGTGCGCAAGGGTGATAAGCGGATTATATTGATTGATGGCGAGCCGCTGGGGGCGCTCAACCGTGTGCCGGCGGAGGGGGATTCGCGCTCCAACATGCACGCGGGCGGCCGCGCGGAAGCGGCAAAGCTCACGGCCCGTGAGCAGGAAATTTGCGCGGCGATCGGGCCGACTTTGAAAGAGCAGGGGTTGTTGTTCACCGGCATCGACGTGATCGGCGATTACCTCACCGAGATCAACGTGACCTCACCCACCGGGCTGCAGCAGATCGCGCGGTTCGACGGCGTTAATCTCGCTGCCGCCATCTGGGAGAAGATTGAGGCGATCCGCGCCCGAGCCTAATCGAGTTTACGCAGAATGGGGTGATAAGCCCGGCCTTGATAAACCAGGCCGGAGCTGGACTGGCCGAGATGCACGGCCCGTACCTCGCAGAAGAATACCGTGTGCGTGCCGACATCCACGCTCTGGCTCACCACGCAATCCAGGCTGGCGGCGGCGTTTTCCAGCACGGGGGCGCCGGTTGCCAGGCTTATCCATTTGCCGTGGCTGAAACGCTCTGGCATGGGCAGGTTTCCAGCCCCCGCGAATATGGGGGACAGCTCCTCATGCTCATGCGTGAGCACGTTGACGCAGATGATTCCCGCTGCCTTGAAAATTTCGTGACAGCGGCTGGAACGGTTGATGCAGACCAGCATGGTGGCGGGGGTGTCCGTTACCGAGCATGCGGCTGAAACGGTCATGCCCACAGCGCCTTCCGGCCCTTGGGTGGTGATGATGTTCACCGCCGCACCCATACGGGCCATGGCTTCCCGAAAGTCCGAACGGTCGAAACTAGCGTCGGGCATCAATTGTTTTTCCTCGGGCACGAGATTTTTTAACCCTTTCCCTTAACCGGGCGCAAGGCGCGGCCACGTTGGACGGCGGTATCGCCAAAGCGCGTGCGTAGGCGGTCTATCGCTTCTTGCCGGGCGCGGCGGCGAGGTGTTGCGGTATCGGCAAGGTCGCCTTGGTCTGCCAGTGCGGCCGCTGCCAACGGGGCCGCGCCTATGCCGATGAGCCGGAAGCGTGTGCCATCGGCCTCGCGCCCCAGCACGGGCTGGGCGGCTTCAAAAATGCTTTCCGCAAGCTGGGTGGGGCAGGACAGGCGCTGGCTGCGGGTACGCAGCAGAAAGTCAGCGGTTTTGAGTTTCAGGACGATACCCGCGGCGGCCTGGCCTTCCCGGTGCAGGCGCCGGCCGAGTTTTTCGCAAAGCGGCCAAAGTGCTGTTTCCAGGGCTTCACGGTCTGCTATGTCTGTCTCGAATGTGGTTTCGGCACTGATGGATTTGCTCTCCCGCTCCGGGCGGATGGGTCGGTCGTCTTGCAGTCGGGCGCGGGCGATAAGTGCCGCGGCATCATTGCCCAACCGCGCGGCCCGGCCTTCCTCCAGGGCCGCAAGCTGGCTGATTGTGATGATGCCCAGCGCCTCCAACTTTTTCACCTGGGCGGGCCCAATGCCGGGCAGCAGGCCAATCTTTTCCTGCGCCAGAACGCCCGCCGCTTCCGCGCCCAGCACGGTGAAACCACGCGGCTTGCCACGTTCAGCCGCCAGCTTCGCCAGCATTCTGTTGCGCGCGAGGCCAATGGAGATGGTGATGCCGAGTTCCGCCTCAACGCGCCGTGCCAGGCGGGAGAGCACAACCGCGGGTGGTGCACCGTGAAGCGTTTGCGTACCGGAAAGGTCAAGCGCGGCTTCATCGACAGAGAGCGGTTGCACCAGCGGGGTGAGAGCCTCAAACATCGCCCGCATCTGGCGGGAGACGGCACTGTATTTGGCCATTTCTGGTGGCAGCACCACGGCTTGCGGGCAAAGCTTGCGGGCCTTGAACATCGGCATGGCGGAGCGCACGCCGTAAAGCCGCGCGATATAGCAACAGGTGGAAACAACACCGCGTACACCGCCACCGATGATTACCGGCTTATCGCGCAATTCCGGCCTGTCGCGTTTTTCCACCGCCGCGAAGAAGGCGTCGCAATCAATATGCGCAATGGCGAGCGTGAACAGTTCCGGGTGGCGGACTATACGCACGCCCCCGCATTTATTGCAGACAGAACCTTGTACGATCTCATCGCAATCGCGGCAAAGGGCAGGCATTTCAGCCTACCCGTTTTAAAATTATTTGGCCGAGGTCGGCGTTTTCTCGTCGTCCGGGTTTATTGGCGCTGACGGGATTTTCCCTTTGGGCTGCGGGTCTTCGATATATTTGAGCGGCTTTTCGTTCCAGGGGCCGCGAGCATCCTCGCCATGGCTGAGGTTGAACACCACATCCACCGTGTCGTCCGGCTGAATGGTGCCAAAGAACGGGTCGTCGAGCTTGCCCATGGAGTCGAGGGCTTTCATGAACATATTCGTATGCGTTATTTCGCGCGTCAACAGATGCGTCAGCGCCTTGACGGTGCCTTCGTCCGTCGTGTGCTTTATAAGCGTTTCGTAGGTTTGCCGCGCGCCGCCCTCGGCAGCAATATTGGCACGCAAATCCCGCACCACATTGCCGCCCTCGTTGATATAGGTCGCAGTCCAGGCGCTGCCTTGGCTGTCGACAAAATGCGGGCCGATGCCTTTCATTTTGAAAAGCGGCGCTTCGTAAACCTTGGTCTGGTCCAGCTTCGAAGTGTGCTGCGCGATGAGTTTGCCGACCATTTCCAGATGGTTGAATTCCTCCAGCGCAATGTCTTGCAGCATGTCGCGGATGGCTGCGTTTTCGACATGGAAGGACTGTACCCAATACTGCAAAGCCGCTGTCAGTTCGCCGGTGGCACCGCCGAATTGTTCGAGTAGAAATTGACCAAACTGCGCGTCCGGTTTGCCGACATTGACGGGATAAAACAATTCTTTTCGATGGTAAAACATGCTGGTTTTTCCTCAATGGTTTAGAGGAGCTAAGCTCAGCATCGGAATTGCCTTGTGCAAGCATATTTCCGGTAATGAAGGTCCTTTTAATAGCCGTGTTATTTTTAAAGAGAACGATCATCGATGACATAGGAAGCAGTGATACCACCATCGATGGTATAGGCGGAGCCGGTAATGAAACTTGCTTCATCGGATGCAAGGAATGCCACAAGGTTGGCGATTTCCGCTGGTTCGGCGAGGCGCCCCATGGGCAGGTAACGCCGCCGCAATTTCCAGGCTTCATCATCCGCCAGAAATGCTTTTACCAGCGGCGTGGCGGTGGGACCGGGGCAAATGGCAACGGCGCGTATTTTCCGCCTTGCATACATGATGGCGAGCTCGCGGGTCATCGCCAGCACGCCACCCTTGGCGGCGGTGTAGGCGATTTGTGGAAAGGCCGAACCAACAAGTGCCACGATGGAAGCCGTGTTGATGATAACCCCGTTGCTTGACTGTAACAAATAAGGAATGCCTGCCTTGCAGCAAAGAAACACCGAGGTAAGGTTCGCCGAAATGGTTTTGTTCCAGGCAGCGAGTGGGGTTTCCACCGGGCCGGTGTCGTTGCTCAGGCAAATACCAGCATTGTTGAACAGCACATCCAGCCCACCAAAGGCCGCTGCACCTTCGGCGAACATTGCCGCACAGGCGGTTTCATCCGTCAGATCGCCGATGACAGTTGTGGCTTGCCCACCAGAGGCCTGGATGGCGGCAGCAGTGGCGAGACCTGCCTCGGTACTGATATCCGCGCAGATTACCTTGGCACCTTCGGCAGCGCATTTCTCCGCCGTGGCGCGGCCGATGCCGCCGCCAGCACCGGTGATGAACACCCGTTTATCTTTCAGGCGCATGAGAGAATCGCTTTCAGTTGCGCGGCGAGCGGTTCGCCCGGTGCAAACACGCCATCAAACGCGGCGGTGCCGACGGTAAAGCCGTCCGCCCCGGCTTCGTGCAAGGCCGCGATGCGGTTGGGGCTGTCCACTCCGCCTGCGCAGATCAATGTTTTACATTTCAACCCGCTTCGCGCCGCACGCACCAGGGCCAGGGGGTCGGCCTCCACGGCGCGGTAAGCCAACAGGTCAGCCCCGGCGCAGCCCAGGGCGGCGAATGCGGCGCAATGAGCTTCAATCTCTATTGCACCACCGCCGAGCTGGGTGGGATGGCCAATGGGTGTGCCGGGGAAGGGGTAGTATTCCACTTTGCTGCCCGCGAGAATATCGAGCGTGTCCACCACTTCGGTGCCTCCCAGCAGCTTATCCACCCCCAGGTCCAGGCCGATGCGCGCGGATTGCAAAGCCGCTGCCGGAGACGTTGCCACGACCTCCAGATAGCTGGTGGCGCCGAGTTCCTTAATGCGCGCATGAAGCTGGCGCAGCGTATCCTCTTCTACCCCGATATCTTTAAAACCAATATGGCGCAGCCCGAGGGAAGCGATCTCATCCAGGATCGCTAGGCAATCAGGTACCGTACGGTCCTGGCGGGTGAGCATGAAGATAAACTCCATGCCTGACACTCTCATTGCCGGACCGGTAGAGCAATGAGTGTTGATAAAAATTTTTTATTGCGTTGCATGAGGGGCTTCTCAATCCCGTGGTGCAGCAAGGCGGCGGCGGCAAACGAAAATAGCAAGGAAATACTTAGAAAACCCAAGTTGAATTGCAAGGGGTGCCGCGCCAGCGGCGGGCCGAGCCAGAGTGCCGACATCCGCTCGGCAGGCTCGTTCACAAGGTAAAGGGGGTAAGAGATGGCACCAAGATAACGTAAAGGCCGCGCCGCCAAAATCTGTCCCCAGTCTTGCCGTTGGGCGAGCATGATGCCCAGCCATGCCAAAGCAGTGAAAATTTCTCCAGCCTTGGTGATGGTGGAAAGCAGGCATATCCCCACCAGGCAGACCATGAAGGGTGCCGCGCGGTTGGCGGTAAGCCAGAGGCGGCTGGCAAGTCCTAGGGCGAACCAGGGGGCGGCATCCGGCAAAAAGGCGCGGGAAAATTCGCGGCCCAACGGCAGCAGATGGTAAAAAACTCCCAAAGCCAGCAAAGCCAAAGCGAACCGCGAAAAATCGCGCGGGGCGAAAAGCCCGATCAGCAGATAAAACTGCCACTCCGTGGAAAGCGACCAGGCGGGGCCCAGCAGCGTAACCCAACCGAAAGGCAGCCATGAATCCGGCACCAGCCCGTGCAGCAGGGTGAGATGTGCCAGCAGATGCGCCCAGAGCGGATGTGGCAGGCTGGGCGAAACAATGGCGCGTGCGGCTTGGCCGGCCCAGGGCAGGGCAGGCAGCGGGTTGCCTTGGGCCTCGGCGAGAATGGAAGCTCCCAGCACCAAAAAATATACAGGCAGCAGCCGCCTGGCGCGCGCTGCCATAAAGGGCTGGAATCGCCAGCTATAATGCTCCAGTGAACCCGCGATCACCAGCCCGCTCAGCGCAAAGAACAAATCCACCGCTGCCTGGCCGTGGATAAAAAAGGTGCCCAACCATGGCGGTACGCTGGTAAGGGGCAGTGCGTGGCCGAGCATGACATATACAGCCAATAGCCCCCGCACCCCGTCCAGCCGTTGTAATCGCCGCATGAACGCAACTTAAGCGGGAATTCATTTTTTCACCAGTACGCGGTAAGGCTTGCTTGGGTGGGCGGTAACGCCATGTCACATGCAGTACAATCCGGTTGGGAGGTAAAGCCAATGCCGAGCTGGCAATCCTACATCGTGCATCCGGTGCTGCGCATGTTTGTAAAACGCAAGCTTGAAAAGGCTTTCACGCCTTTTGAGGCGCGTGCGGCTTTCGGCAACCATCCGCCGCAGCCGATACGGGGTGTTTCGTTTTCGGCCGCTACCCAGAATGTGCCTGGCGAATGGGCGCAAGGTGAGGCGCCCCATACCGGCGTGATGCTGTATCTGCATGGCGGGGGGTATTTTGCCTGCTCGCCCGCCACGCATCGGCCGATCACGGGCAGCTTTGCCCGGCAGGGCTTCATGGTGTTCGCGCCCGCCTACCGGCTGGCGCCGGAAAACCCCTTTCCCGCCGCGGTTGACGACGCGCTGGCATCCTACCGCGCCCTATTGGGGGCATATGGGGCTGAGCGGCTGGTGGTGGCCGGGGACTCCGCTGGCGGCGGGCTGGCTCTGGCCGCGCTTTTGGCCGCCCGTGAGGCGGGCTTGGCGATGCCGTCCGCGCTGGTGCTGTTTTCCCCCTGGACCGATCTCGCGGCGACGGGTGCCTCTATCCAGGCCAATGCGGCGCGGGAGAGCATGTTGGTGGGCGGGCGCATGCAAGAGGTGGCGGACCTCTATTTACAAGGCGCCGACCCCAGAACCCCCTTGGCTTCGCCGCTTTATGGTGACCTGGCAGGCCTGCCGCCGACTTTGATCCAGGTTTCCGAACGGGAGATTCTGCTGGATGATTCCCGGCGGGTGGCTGAGAAGATGAACGCCGCCGGTGGCCGGGCAGAGCTTTCCATGTGGCCTAACCTGCCCCATGCATGGCAGATCAGCCAGGCCTTCCTGCCCGAAGCGCGCCAAGCGCTGGCCCAGGCGGCGGATTTTGCCAAGTCCACCCTTGCATCTGGGGCTGTGCCCGCGTAAAGCCGGGCATCATTGCTGCCGGTCGGGATCGGCGGCTGTTTCTGCATGGAGCTTACACGGTGAAAGCCAATATTCATCCGGACTATCACGAGATCAATATCATCATGACGGATGGTACGGAATTCAAAACCATGTCCTGCATGGGCAAGGCTGGCGAGACGCTGCGCCTGGATATCGACCCGAAATCTCACCCGGCATGGACCGGTGTGCAGCGTGTGATGGACACGGGCGGCCAGGTCGCCAAGTTCAACAAGAAATTCGCGGGCATCGGCGCGCGCAGCAAGTAAGGCTTTCCGGCTCCGCGAGGAGTGGTTAACGCCAAAGGCCGCCCAGAAGGCGGCCTTTTTGCATTAGCGTCGGTGCGCGGTTCGATCAGGCTTCGGCGATTAGCCGTCCGGCTTCCTGCACGCCCAAAGCCTGCAAGCTGCGCAAGGCAGCGCTCAAACCCCGGTTAAGTTGCTGTGCCCGGCGGCTGGCATTCACGGAACGCTTGGCGAAACGGGTAAGCGCGCCGCGCAGCGCCTCTGCCAGGCCTGCCGCGTCTGTTTGCTCAATATGGCGGAGCTGAGCGGCGGCGGCGGCAAGGTCTGAGGCACCAAGCTGGCCCATGGCTTCGGCGATGTCTGCGAAAGCCGGTGCGGCTTCGTTCAGCGCCACTTCCACACTTGCCGCGGCCTCGGAAATTTCGTTCGGTTTGCCGGCAAGCATCAAACTGTCCAGTTTTTGCAGTTTGAGTGTCAGATCTTCAACCAGTGCCAGCCCCTGGGCCAGCAGAACATCTACTCGCGTGGTGTCACCGTTGTTCGTTGGCGGGGCCACCGGGCGAAACTGCCCGGAAATATTCATCGCGGTGTCTCGCTCAACACGGTGGAAATCGCCTGGGCCAGATTTTCCGGTGAGACATTATAGCTGCCATTGGCCAAAGCGGCTTTGATGGTATTGATATTTTGCTGGTTCACCCCGGTGGCACCGCGCGCGGCGCTAACAAGAGCAGCGTTGGTCTGCGCGGCTTCACTCAGTGTTACGGAATCGGCCTGGCCTGTTTGGCTGACTGTGCTGGGTTGCGGCTTGGCGGCGGGCGGCGGAGGAGAAGCAGCATCCATGGCCGGTAATTGCATATAAGGCTGAATCGTATTGGTCATGCGGACACCACGCTTTCAGATGATTTTATCATGTCACGGTCCAGAAAGGATAAGGCGGCGTCGAAATCTTGCAATGCTTGTGGGTTATCTTCGGTGTTGGCGCGCAGCAAGGTAAAGCGCAGCGCAGCGTAGATCGTCATTAAAGCAGGGCCGAGTGTGGTGCCATCCGCCGTGTCCAGCACGCCGGACATAACGTTCAGCAGTTCATCCGCGCGGGAGATCATCAGCGCCTTGGTGGGTTGGTCGTTTTGTTCCATGGCCATGCGCGCGCGGCGGCCATAATGGCGCAGCCCCCGCCAACCCTGGCGCAGCCAGTGCAGCCCCGGCTCACCATCAAACATGGCGGCGCGGTAGGTGGTGTTGATGGCATCCATGCTGATTTCGTTCATGTCTTAGCCCGAGCTGGAAGATGAATTGCCGAGAAATACGCTGAGATAAGCCTGGGTGATGCTGGCGGAGCTCGCAGAATTTTCCGCGGTTGTGTATTGGGCGGCCAGGCTTTTTAACGTGGCGGAGCTTTGTTGGGTCATCAGGGTAATCTGCTGGTCGATTGAGTTGATGGAGTCGTTCAACGA
>JAGWIE010000245.1 GCA_028866445.1 Rhodospirillales bacterium
TTCTCGGCCCTGGTGAATGGCGCACGTGCCATACCGGAGGCACGGAAAGGCCGCTCGCGCTTGCCACTAATCGGCATGGCCCAGGCAGGCGCTGAAGGTTTTTTTGATGATGGCGGCTACCCCGCAGGCGCTGGCTGGGATGAAGTTGAATTGCCGAGCGTGGCGGACGCAAACGCTTATGCGCTCAGCATCAATGGCAATTCAATGGAACCTGTCTACCGCCAGGGCGATACAATCATCGTCTCGCCCGCCGCCCCCGTCCGCCAGGGGGACCGCGTGGTCTCCCGCAGCAAAGATGGCGCGGTGATGGCAAAGCTGCTGCTGCGCCGCACCGCCGGGCGCATAGAGCTCGGCAGCCTGAACCCGGAATTCCCCGATTTGCGGTTTCAGGCGCGGGATATCCTGTGGATGCACCGCATCATCTGGGCTAGCCAGTAGCCGTTTAGCGCCAGCGGTGGCCCCAACCGTCGTGGTCCCAACCACCGCCCCACCAGCCGCCCACTACAATCGGCGCTGGCGCCACGGTAACCACCGGCGGGGCATAATAGCCCGAATTATACCCATACCCATACCCAGAGGGGTAATACACACAGCCTGCAAGCCCCGCTGCGGCGAAGCCCAGTACCAAAGCTCGGCGCAAACCGTAGATTGCCTTAAAACCAATCATGGTTTTCATGTTCAAATCCTCAGCCGCAAAGGCGGCATACTATTATTGGGTATATGGTGTGGCTTTTCGTGGCGGCATTGCGGCGCGAAGGCGGCCAAATGTAAAACACTGCAACAGGCTGGCTTGTCCATCCGGTGGCTTCTGCGAAAATGTGCCATGGCCACTCCTGCCCGCCTTCATCTCACACAAGCCGACCCGATTCTGGGCGCATTCATCGCGCGCACCGGGCCCTTAAAAGCAGGAAAGCGCGAGCATTCAGAACTATACCCCGCTCTGCTTTCCGCCATCGCCCACCAGCAGCTTCACGCCAACGCGGCGCTGGCTATTTTCGGCCGTCTTAAACTCGCTTGTGGAGAAGCATTTCCCACGCCCGCTTCACTTTTGGCTTTGCCGGATGAGGCATTGCGGGCTTGCGGTTTCTCTGCCTCCAAAATGGCGGCCATCCGCGATGTGGCGGCAAAAGCGGCGGATGGCACCATCCCCTCCCGCGCCCGCGCCCTGCGCCTTTCTGATGACGCGCTCATCGAACGCCTCACCAGCATACGCGGCGTCGGCCGCTGGACCGTGGAGATGCTTTTGATTTTTACGCTGAACCGGTCTGACATATTTCCGGTTGACGATTTTGGCGTACGCGAGGGCTACCGCCTGCTGCATGGGCTGGAAGCCCAACCCAAACCAAAGGTCTTTGCTGAAATCGGCAAGGTTTACGCACCTCACCGCACACTCGCCACGCTTTATCTCTGGCGCGCGGCGGATGAAATGAAGAAACCCAGCGCAAAACTTAGCAAGGCATAAAAAAGGCCGGTGTTTCCAACAGCCTTTTTTAAATCACGGCAGATGTTTGGCGATGTATGGCGGCAGCCAGAAGCTCGCCACATGCACGCGCGGACTCCAATACTCGCTCTTGGCGATAATCTCGCCCGCCGCCTCGGCTCGCCTGGCAATCTCTTCAACACTCACTTCAGTCTGCGCCGGATTCTTGCCCGCCCAGCCCAAAGTCATATAGCCGCCCACATAGGTCGGCACCGCGGCAATATAAGCCGAAACGAATGGGAAGAATTTTTTGCGCCGCACGGAGGTTTCATAAAGCTCATCCGCCTGCATGAAAGGCACACCACACTGGTTCACAATCAAACCGTCATCACGCAAAATCCGCGCGGCATTCTCATAGAAATCATCCGTGAACAAAACTTCACCAACGCCAATCGGGTCAGTGGAATCCACAATAATCACGTCGAAGGAACCCGTTGGCGCCTTCTTCACGAAATCGATGCCGTCGCCCACAATCACCTCAGCGCGCGGGTTGGTCCAGGCATCGCCACCAATGCCCGGCAGGAACTCCTTGGAGAGGCGGATCACCTCGCCATCAATCTCCGCCATCACCGCGCGCTCAACGCCCTTGTGCATCAGCACATGCTTCAGCACGCCGCCATCGCCCGCGCCGATAATCAGCACATCCTTGGCATTGCCATGCGCCAGCAACGGCACATGGGTGAGCATTTCCTGATACACGAACTCGTCGCGCTCGGTAATCTGTATCACGCCATCCAGCGTCAACACCCGGCCATGGCTGGTGGTTTCAAAAACCCCAATGTCCTGGAAGTCACTTTTCACCCGCGCCAACTCGCGCGTTGTTTTAAAACGCTGGCCCCAATCAGGGTAAAGCGTCTCGTTCAACCAGGTCTCGGCCATGGGCAACTCCTGCGCCAGATCAGGTGGCGACTTTATATGATATGCCGACAAAATTAGAGAGTGTTGAGAAGTCGCTGTGGTGAGTCGACAGAGCGTGATTTTTAAGCACCGGAGCGGAGCGTACATAAAGTACGTGAGCACCGGAGCACAGAAAATCGCGGTCTGGGGGCCACCACAGTAGACTTATCGGCAGTCTCTACGCGATAAGCCCGCGCTTCTGCTCGTTCACCTGAATATGGGTCGGCGTGAACGCCGCCTTCAGGAACGGAATCAGCTTATACGGGTCGCAGCAACCGCACATGAAAACATCAAGTGCCGCGAAGCCGCGTTCCGGCCAACTATGGATGGAGATGTGGCTTTCGGCCAGCACAACCACACCAGAAACACCGCCATTTGGCTCAAAATGGTGGAAATGATGGTGCAGAATCGTTGCACCGGCAGCACGCGCGCCATCGCACAGCGTCTGGTCGATCAGCTCGGGGCTGTCGAGATTGGAAGCGCCCCAAAGGTCTATGATGAGGTGCATCCCGGCATATTTCACGCCGTCTTTCTCAACATAATAGTCCTTCTGCGGCTCATCAGAGAGCGGAGAAATCGTCTGGTTTTCGCTCGGAGTCTCCGAGACCATCCCCAGTCGGGC
>JAGWIE010000010.1 GCA_028866445.1 Rhodospirillales bacterium
ATAGGCGGCGGGGTTTTGGTCCGGCGTTTGCACTTTCAGCCCGGTTGATATCTGTTGTTGCAGCGCGTTGATCTGCGCTTCCTGCGCTGTCAGCGTGGTGGTAAAATTACTGTAGAACGACAGCTCCATTTTTGGATTCCTTCAGATTTCAGGCTGTTATTTCGTATTTCGTGTGAATGTGCGGTAGGTCTTGCAGCGCGCGGTTCTGGGCGGTGGACCGTTCAAGATGCAGCGAGCTGTCCAGGCGCTCCTGCAAAATGCGGCGCCGGGCGCGTAATTCCGCCAGGGCGGCGGCGCAACCGGAAAGCTGTGTTTGCTCAGTGGCGATTGTTTCAGCCAATTGCTGCATCGCTGCGTCAGCCTGGGTACTGAATTGCCCGGCGCGTTTTGCATCTCCCGCGCGCACCACACCGCCGCCGCGCCACAAATTGCCCAGCCTTTCTTGGTAAGAGGCAAGAACCTCGCGCTGCGCCGCATAACGCTGCAAAGCGGCGTTGTGCTTGCTTAATTGGTCCAGCAGGGCCGTTTCTTTGGCGGCCGCCAGCAGGTCCAGCTTCACGAAAACCTTGGGTTTCATGGCTCGTCTCCAAACACGGCGCGCATTTTGGCGAGCGCGCCGTCAAGCCCCATGCGCGCAGCTGCATCCTGGCGCAGCAAATCCTCCATGGCGGGCATACGTTGCAAGGCTTCATCCAGCAGCGCATCGCGCCCTGGTGCATAGGCGCCGAGGTCCAGAATATCCTGCTTCTCCCGCTTCCTTGCCCAAAGGGCGCGGAACCGCCCGGCGAGGTGCAGATGCTCTTTTGTTACCAGTCCCGGCATAGGGCGCGAGAGCGAGGCAGAAATGTCGATGGGCGGATAAATGGCCGCTTCCGCCATGGCGCGGGAGAGCACGATATGTCCGTCCAGTATCGCGCGGGCGGTGTCTGCCACCGGGTCCCCCACATGGTCATCGCCTTCCACCAGCACAGTATGGATGGCGGTGATGGAACCCTGGCCCGGCCCGCCATTGCCGGCGCGTTCCGCATAGGCGGAAAGCGTGCCGAACACCGAAGGCGGGTAGCCCCTGGTCGCTGGTGGCTCGCCCGCCGCCAGCCCAATTTCGCGCAAGGCCATGGCCAGGCGCGTCAGGCTATCCACCATCAGCAGTACGTGCTTGCCCTGGGCGCGGAAATATTCAGCGATGGCGGCGGCGCGGTACGCGCCATGCACGCGGGCAAGGGCGGTGTCATCCGCTGGGGAGGCCACAACCACCGCGCGCGGCCGTGCCGTGCCCAGATGATCCTCGATAAATTCCCGAATTTCGCGCCCGCGCTCGCCGATCATCGCCAGCACCACCACATCCGCCTGAGCGTGGCGGGCGATCATGCCCAGCATGGTGGTTTTGCCGACGCCCGAACCCGCGAACAGCCCCACACGCATGCCGCGCCCCAAAGTGGTGAGCGCGTTGATGGCCGAAACCCCGGTATCGAACGGGGTTTCGATTCTGGCGCGGGCCATGGGGTTGATCGGGCTGCCGAGCATCGGCCAGGGCGTGGTGGCTTCGGGCGGGGGGCTGCCATCCAGCGGGTTGCCGCGTGCATCCAAAATCCGGCCCAGCAGGTCCGGTCCGGTCATCACCGCCATCTCGGTGGTTTCCACCCGTACCCGTGCCCCGCGCATAATGCCGCGTGTGCCTTGTTCGGGCATCATCAGCATTGCCCCGGCCTCAAACCCGATAATCTCGGCGGCAGCCTCGCCTTCCGCTTGCTCGATCATGCAGCGCGCCCCGATGGGGGCCTGCAACCCACTCACGCGCAGCATTTCGCCATTTGCCCGCAGCACGCGGCCATAGCGGCGCACCAGTGGAGCACTCAGCGCGCTACGCAGTGTTTCCGTCGTGCGGTTGGTAAGGCTTTCCAGCGTCATCATGCGGGGTTGCCATTCGGTAGGGCGAGGCTTTCGCGCAACGCGGTAAAGCGGCTTTCCAGCCGCGCGTCCCATTCTGTCTTGTCCAATCTGTCGCCGTCTTCTGCTGCAAGCTCCAGCAATGCGCCGCCGGGGGTAATGCTGTCATCCGCCACCAGCGCCAGCGCCCCGCCGGGCAGTTGCTCGCGCAATCCTGGAATATCGGAAGGATGTAGATGCAGCCGTATGGTTTGGCGCGGGCCACATTCAGCGGCGGCTTCCTTCAACAGGTTTTTCACAAGCCCCGCCAGCTCGGCACGCGCATTGCCACTCTCGCCGCCCGCAATATGCCGGGCGAGTTGCAAAGCCATGTCCAGCACCAGCTCGGCAAGGTCTTGCTCCTTCAGCGCCAAAGGTGCGGCAAACTGTGCTGCGCCCTGTTCCATAATGCTGAGCATCCGTGCCAGTTTTTCGCGTTGCGGTGCCATCGCGGTGCGGGCGGCGGCCTCCCCGGCCTCCTTCGCTTCACTCATGGCCGCGTCTCGTAGTTTCGCAATCTCCTGCTTCACGCGCCGTTGAATTTCGGCATCCCGCGCGGCGATATCGGCCGTGTCCGGTGCCAGCACGGTTTGTACGAAATGACGGTTGCGGGAGGCTGTTACGAAACTCATTATTCAGTGCCGCGCTGGGGTGGGGCGCTCGGGGCGCTGGAGGTAAGGCGCAGAGATTCGATGAAAACTCCGCCGATCGGTGCCAGCAACGCTAATGCGGCGCTCGCCAGCAGCCCCACCGCAAAGGCTGAGAGCAGCCAGGCCCCCGCCATGCCGACATCAGTGAAGCTGTCGGGTTCATGCGTGGCGGCCCAAGCAGTCATCGCCGCAAGGCTGAGCAGAAAAGGGCTGAATAATTTTTTCGGTTTACGCGCTTTTGCTTTCGCCATGTTCCATTTATCCTTGCGGTTGGTCTAGTTGTGGTGCGGCCCCGGCGGGCTCGGGCGCGTGAATAACCACCACCACGCGCCGGTTTAGCGCGCGGCCCGCATCCGTATCGTTGCCGGCCAAAGGTGAAAACTCGCCAAATCCTTCCGCCGCCAGCACATTTCCGCTAACACCGTTGCTGACAAAAAGCTGCACCACCGCAACCGCTCGCTCAGCCGAGAGCGACCAGTTGGATGGAAATTGAGTGGTGGCGATAGGCTGATTATCGGTATAGCCCTGCACAGTAATTCTGTACCCGGCGGGTAGTTGTGTCAGCCCGTTTCCCACTTGAGCGAGCAGCTTCGCAGCATCGGGTTTTAGCACCGCCTCACCGGAATCAAACAGCACAGAGGCATCAAGCTGGATGGTTAAAGTAAGCGGCGCATCGTTGATGGTAACCTGATGATTTTCAATCATTGGCTGGAACAGCGAGCTTAGCTTCAGGTGCAATTGCTGTAAGGTTTGTAAATCTTTTGCTAATTGACTGGTCATGTTCTGCGGAATTTTAGCTTGCGCGGCGCTTGGCAATTCCACGCGCTTGGGAATTGGGGAAACCTGATGCTGCAATACACCGCGCGAGCCGGATGGTGGGGAGACGATCACCGATGGCGGCGTGCCATGAAAGGCGGTGATAAATGCCTCGGTGATCTCCGCCTGCTTGCGCTTGTTGCGGGTTGAGGATGCATATAGCACCACGAAAGTTGCTAGCAGCAACGTTAACAAATCGGCGTAGGAGATAATCCAGCGTTCATGGTTCGCCGGTGGTTCAGGCTTTTGTTTCTTTGCGGGAAGTTTCGCGCCGGCCACGGTTCAAGCCGCCTGGGAGGCACCTTCCGGCACCTCCTGTTCATCGGTTGCCGCCTTAGCCGTGGGCTTTTCATGCAGGAAGCTCTTCAGCGTTTGCCGGATAACAATGCCCGGCTTGCCTTCCGCCAGCAGCAGAAACCCCTGAATGACCACCATCCGCTCGCGCTCCAGCTCCTTGGCGATGGATTTCAACCGGCCGCCCAACGGCAAAGCGATAAGATTGGCGAACCCCACGCCATACACCGTGGCGATGAACGCGGTGGCGATGCCTTCGCCCAACTCGCTGGGGTGGTCCAGCCGCATCATCACATGGATCAGCCCTAGCACGGCGCCCATCACGCCGATGGTGGGGGAATAACCGCCCAGCGCTTCCCACACATGGGCGGGGTGTTCCTGCTCACGGTCGAGACTTTCAGCAATGATGCCAAGCATGGAGGCGAAATCCTCCGGCGCTGTATTATCAACGATCATTTGCAGGCCCTGACGCTGAAATGGGTCCTGCACGTTCGGAATTTCCTGCTCCAGCACCAGCGTGCCAAACCCGCGCGCCTTGGCGGACCAGTCCGCCACATGGTCGATGAATTCAGCGAGATCGATTTTGGGCGGTTTGGCCAGCCACATCACGGCCTTGAAGCCTGAGAGCAGAATATGAAAGCCGAATTGCACCAGGCAGGCTGCCGCCGAGCCACACATGACGATGATGAAAGCGGTGAGGTTGAGCAGCGAGGAGATCGGCACGTGGTCTGTCATCGCACCGCCGAGGATGACGAAAACCCCGAGCAGCAGCGTAGCCAAGTTTATCAAGATACAAATTCCCCTCGTTGCGCCGCATTGATATGCAGGGCGAGCGTCTCCAACGCCCGCTTGCGCAGCCGCGAGGCGTAGCCCTCGCTGATATCCAACACGCTCGCGATTTCCCGATTGTTAAGTTCATCGTAAAAATGCAGCGCCAGAATGCGGTATTCTAGCTGCGGCAATTCACGCAGCGCCTCGACCAGCAAAGCCCGGTTATCCACGCGGGTGAGCAAGGAAAGCGGATCCTCCGGCCCGTCGCCGTTGTCATGCGCCGCGATGTCCACGGTTTCCTGATCGAAGCCGGTCTGGCCGCGCCGGCGCGTGCCCTCCCGCCGCAGCCCGTCTATCATCGCACCCTTTATGCGCCGCGAGGCAAAGGCCTGAAACGGTACGCCATGAACAGGGTCGAAACGCTGCGAGGCTTCCATCATGCCAATGGCACCCCATTGCAGCATCTCCTCCACATCCGCCCAGGGCATACGCGCCTTCATCAGCAACGCCATCCGCTTAATCCAATGGCCATAAAGTGCCGTAAGCTCGGCCTTGCCCGGTGCGGCGGCGTCAGCCATTGGCGGGCTCAGCCGTGTGCACCACCTGCAACGGCATGGTTTCGGGAATTTCCTCCAGGGCGATAACCGGAATTATCCCGCTCACGCATTTTGCCACGGCGCGGCGCAGCGCGGCCTGCACCACCAGCACCGGCTTTGCACCGCGCGCGCGCATTGCTTTGGCCGCCTGCTCCGCGGCCTGGCGCAGATGCGTGGCGATTTCGGCTTCCACATCGCCGCCCGCCGCTTCCCGTGCCGCCCGGAGGGATTTGGTAACCAACTCCTCCAGCTTTGGTTGCAGCACCGAAACGCGCAATGTGGGGTCGCTGCCCATGAACTGCCCGGCGATAAAGCGCCCCAGCCGCAGCCGCACCGCCGTCAGCAGCCGTTCAGGTTCCTTGGCGCCCCCATCGGCGGCTTCCACAAGCGCCTCGGCAATGCGCTCAAAATCCCGTACCGGCACTTCTTCGGCCAGCAACCCTTGGCAAACCTGCCTGATAATTCCAGCCGAAAGTGTGGCGCGCAAATCTTCGGCCAAACGCGGCGTGGTTTCGGCCAGCCGGGTTATCAGCCCTTCCACCTGCGGGCGGCCCAGCAAATCTGCCCCGTAACGCTTCAGCACCTCGGCGAAATGCGTGGCCATGGCGGAGGCCGTATCCACCACGGTGTAGCCAAGCTCCTCCGCCGCCGGAATGGCACCTTGTGGAATCCACACTGCGTTTTGGCCAAACGCCGCGTCTTTCACCGGGCGGCCAACGGCAAGTTTTTCCACCACCATCGGCCCTTCAATCGCTAACCATTGGCCCGGCCATGCTTCGCCGCCGCCAATGGCGGCCCCGCGCAGGGTGAAGCGATAGCCATGGGCGGGAAGTTCCGATGAATCACGTATATGCACGGCAGGCACCAGAAACCCCATGGCGCGGCCATAACGCTGGCGCACGGCGGTAAGTCGCCCCAGCAGCCGCCCCTCGCTTGTGCTCACCATCGGTGCCAGCGCAAAGCCAATATTCATCCCCAGCGGATCCACGCCGGAAACATCCGTCAGGCTGTCCGGCTTTACCTCGGCCTTGCTGTTTTCTGCGTCGGCAGAAGCCGCCGCCTGCGTTGCCCCCGGCCGCGCGCGTGAAAGCCGCCATGCGGAAAGCCCCAACGCCCCGCCCAGGAGCAGGAACGGGATATGCGCCATTTCTGGCACCAGCCCGATGGCGATGGTGATAGCCGCCGCAATTGCCAGAGCCTGCGGATATTTGGAAAGCTGGGATTTGATCTGCGCGCCGATATCCTCGCCAGTCGCCACTCGCGTGACCACCAGACCTGCCGCGACAGAGATGGTAAGCGAGGGAATTTGCGCCGCCAAACCATCGCCCACGGTAAGCAGTGTGTAAGTGCGCGCGGCGTCGCCAAGCGGCAAGCCAAATTGCAGCGTGCCGATAATCAGCCCGCCAAGCATGTTCACCACCAGGATAATCATGGCCGCGACAACGTCGCCACGCACGAATTTTGAAGCGCCATCCATCGCGCCAAAAAAATCCGCCTCCTGGCGTAAGGCTTCCCGCCGCCGCTCCGCCGCCTGGGGAGAGAGAATGCCGGCGTTGATCTCGGCATCAATCGCCATCTGCCGGCCGGGCAGAGAATCCAGCATGAAGCGCGCGGAAACTTCAGCGACGCGCGAGGCGCCCTTCGTAACCACAACGAAATTGATGATGATGAGAATGACGAAGATGATGCCACCAACAACGTAATTTCCACCAACGGCGAATTGGCCGAAGGATTCAATCACATGCCCCGCCGCCCCCGGCCCGGTATAGCCGTTAAGCAGAATGGCCCGCGCGGTGGCGACATTCAGCGCCAGACGCATAAGCGTGGTGGCCAGCAGCACAGAGGGGAATGAGGAGAATTCAGACGGTGAGGGGATATAAAGCGACGCTGCGAGAATAACGAGCCCGGCTGAAATATTGAGCGCGAACAGAAAGGAGATGGCAGGCCCTGGCAACGGAATCGCCAGCATCACCAGCACCATCAGGATAACAATAGGCCCGGAAAGCTGACCGAGGCTGAAGGCGCGCGAGCTTGGAAGGGCGAGTGTGTCAGCCATGCAAAAGCCCCGGAATAGCATTGAATAATCTTGTGGCGTAATGCTCAACCGCCCCCATCATCAGCGGCCCCGCCGTCATGGTCACTAGCGCCAGGCCGCCTAGTTTGAGCACGAAGGGGATCGACGCCTCGCGCACTTGCGTGGCAGTTTGCAATATACCAGCCCCCAGGCCGATAATCAGCATCAGCAGCAAGGCTGGCCCGGCAAGTTCCGCGAAGGCAAGCCAGGCACCGCTATTCACGCCAGAGGCGTTCATGAAACCGCTTCTTCTTCTTCCTTCACGGCGTCTTCGGCCAGAGCGGTCACGCGCACGCCGTAACGGTCATTCGCCACGGCAACAACTTCGCCATAAGCCAGCTTCTGACCATTGGCGAAGATCGCCAAAGGTTCGCCGATTACCTGGTCTAGTTGCAGAATTTGCCCATGGCGCAACGCGCGTAGGTCTTTCACGCTTATCTGTGCGCGGCCCAGCTCAACCGCCACGGCCACCTGCACCCTGTCCAGCACCACCTTGGCGGTGATGGCCGCTGCCCCGCGCGGCTGTGCGTGCAGGCGTTCAAGCTCCACGCGCTCTGGTTCTATCAGCTTCTCAGCACCTGTCAGGCGCTCTCTCTGTTCAACCATTTGGGTTTCTCCTTCATCTTCGGCTTTCACGCGGCAGCACACATGCCCGTCCTGCTGGCCATAATCGGCCAGGAACAAATCCACCCCGCCGCCTATCGCCACCGCATGGGGCAATAGCGTCACCGGCAGCAAATCGCCTGGTCGTAACGCCTGAAATACCACCAGGGGCAGTTTTGCCCTGGCCACCTCGAACCGCAGCTCAATTTTCGTGCTGTCGGTTAATTGGTCCACCCCGCCGGTCCAGTTCACATCCGGCCCGCGGCCGCCAAGCAAACCCGATTGATTGACGATTTTTGCTTCAAGCGTCTCAAACGCCGAGTATGGTACGATGAGACGAATGGTGCCTGAACCAAGATCCGTTTCAAAAATGCCGGTCACGGCAATCATCCAATCCTGCCCATCGGCGATGGCCAACATACCGGTGGCGTTTTCATAGGCGATGGCCGAGAGGCTGAGCGGCAGGATCGGCGTGAAGGTTTCGCTGATGGTGGTAAAAGCAAGGTCCACCATCTGCCGCCCAATACGGGTTTCCAACGCGGAAAGCTCATAACGCTCAAACGGATGCGCAGCGGTGGCACCGCACATCGCATCCACCATCGCGCCGATCAAATCACCATCGATGGCCAGCAACATGCGCCCGCGCAATGGCGTAAGTTCCGAAATGCCGGCGAGCATGACCTCCGGCAGAGCGGACATCGCGGATTCATGGCTGATGACGTTATGAATGCAGGAGAGCAACTGCACTGAATGGCGCATGCGCTGAAACAGCACAAAGGCGATCTGCCGCATGAACCGGTCGGCCAATGTCTCCATGAGCACCGAGCGCAGCAAGGGTGCGCGCATCGGGTCCAGAAGATCGAGGGCCTCTGCTTGCGGGTCAATCTCAAGCATAGGCGCTTAACCCGCTCGGCGTAGTTTGTGGTTCGGTGCTGAAGCTGGGGGCATTATTCTGGCGCGTGGGTGTATAGCCGCTTTGGCCGTTTTGCCCGCTTTGTTGCGAAAACTGCCCGCCCACCTGCGCCTGGCCCAGCGTGAGGCCAGATTGCGCCATGGCGCTGGCAAGGCCGGGCAAGCTGGCTTGCAGGGCCTGCGCGGCATCGGCGGTGCTGGGCACAAACATCACGTTCACCTGCCCTTGTGCGCCCAGCCGCACCTCCACAGAAAGATGCCCCAACCCTGGTGGGTCCAGCCTTAAAACCGTGCCCGCCTGGCCGGATTGATGCAACGCCGTAACCGTGGCGGCCAACGCCGCGGGGGCTGTGCTGGTGCGTTCAACCCGGGCCGTGCTTTGCGTGGCTGTGTTGCCAGTGGAGGAGACGGAAAATTCAGCCCCAGTCGCGCTTGCACCACCCAGCGCCGTAACGGCAGGGGTGTCGGGTTTCGCTTTTTCCTTCGGCACCACCGTCATGGTTTCAGAAAGCTGTGTCGCCCGCGCGGTCATGGCCTGGGCCGTGCTGGTGGCCACTGGCTGGCTGGCAAGCTGGCTGGCTGAGAGTTCCGCAGCCGCTTTGCTGCCGCTTATGGTTCCCGCGCTTTGCATTGTGGCAGTGCTGGCGCGCGCGCCGCTGGTTGTGGCGGAAGCTAATTCCGCCACGCCAGCTTGGGCATTGGTGGCAGGCGGGGCTGGCGGCGCCAAAGGTTGCGCTTTCGGGGTTGTTTGATCGGCCGCGGCAGTGCTGATTTCTGGCGCAGCGGAAATCGCTGTACCGGGTTTAGGCGCCATGTCGTTGCTATTTAGCATTGTTTGATTGCTGGTGGTCGCATTGGTGGTGTTGATAGCGTTGGCGGCCACGCTTGCGGTTTGGTGGGTTTGTGGCATCAAATCGCCTTGCGGTTTTTCATTAACCGGGGCGGCCAGTTTTTGTGGCGCTGGCTGTGCTGGCATTCCCGGCGCCATAACCACAGCGGTCTGCTGTGTGGCTTTTTTTATATCTTTGGATGGCTGCGCCGTCGTATCAATAATTTGTGGCTTCGCGGCTTTGGCCGTTTTGCCCAATTGAACCGGTAGCTCATTGGTATCAGAGGTTAAAACTGCTGGCGGGCCGTTGGGAGCATTTTTGTTGCTGGCGGTTTGCTTTGGCGCTGCTGGTGCCGTGACTGGAGGGCTGGCGCTGTTTTGCGGCGGGGTCTGGGTGCTGGCAAGTGCATCCGCCCAGGCAGACGCATTGGTTGCCGTACCGGCATTTGCCGAAGGCGCGGTGCTCTGGGTGACGGATATTGGAGGTAAAACCGGCATCAGACCATCTCCTCGGCGCTGCTGATGGCAATGCGTCCTTCGCCGGCGAGCTTCAGCGCCACATCGACGATATCGGTCTGCGCGGTCAGCGCATCGGAGCGGCGGATCGGCGGGCCGCTGGTAAGCTCCTCTTTCAGCACCTCCACCTGCCGGGCCGAAAGATTTTGGAAGAACCGTTCCCGCAACGCCTCTTCCACCAGGCGCAGGGCAGGTGCGAGCTTGTCTGCCGGCACTTCGCGCAGCAAAATCTGCATCGAGCGATCCGGCAGCTTGCCCAGATCGATGAACGTGAAAAGATTTTCCCGAATTTTTTCTGCTGTCTTGTTGTCCCGTTCGTCGATGGCGCCCAGCACGCTTTCGGACATCGTGGAGGGGAAGTGATTCAGAATATCGGCGGTCTGCTTCGCACCACCCAAATTCGTCACGCGCCGCCCCCCAGTGCCGGTTTGCATCGCCAGCTCGTCCAGCATATCTCGCAACTCCTTCACCACGTTGGGCGAAACCACATCGAGGTTGGAGAAGCGGTAAAGCGCCTCCGCCGCCAATGCTTCTGGCATGAAGGTCAGCAAATTGGCGCCCATTTCGTGCGGAATATGCGCCAGCAGCAAAGCGATGGTTTGCGGCCGCTCATGCGCCATCTGCATCGCCAGGGTTCGCGCATCGGTGTTCGGCGGCAGATAGAACGTGGAGCGCCGTTCATTGCGCCGCAACCGGTCGAGAATTTCCTTCGCATTACTCTCGCCGATTGCATTCGTCAGCACCCGGCTTAAAAACTTCATGCTATCGCCGCCGATCGCGGTAATGCCTAAATCCGAAGCAAAAGAAAGCATGATATCTTCCCGCAATTGCGGCGTTACGCCCTTAAGGCTCGACATCGCCGTGGAGATGCGGTTGACAGACATTTCATCCATTTCGCGCATTACGGCCGCTGCGGTTTCCTCGCCCAATTCGCGCAGCACCATGGCGGCGCGTTCCGGCCCGGAGATGACGGGAGCAGGTAATTGCTTGGCGTCTTCACTCATTTTCTTCAGTCCAGCTTTGTAGGAGGCGCGCGACACCGGGAATGTTTTCCGCAGCCTGGTCGCGTAATTCAGAAAAATCTCGTGGTGGCATAATAACGGGCAATGGCCGTTGCATCGGTTGCGGCGCGGGCAGCATGGTCTTCAAATTTACATTCGCTATCCGCCGCCCTGCGGGCAACGCCAGACCGAACAGCAACGCCATTGCCGCAAAAACTTCCAGCAACGCATGTGCCAACGGATTGGCCGCCGCGATGATGGGTGCTCCCGCCATGGGTGCTGCTTGCTTCTGGAATGGCATCGCCAGCACATTCACGGCCACGTTGGGGTAGGCGAATGCAGCGGTAATCGCAGTTTTTATCTGCTGCACGGTTACAGTTTTCGGCAGACTCGCCTGGTTGAGCACCACCGAAATGGCGATGGATTTTATCGCCCAATTTGGCTTGGTGATGTCGCTTTCAGTCTGGTCGGTTACAAAAGTCTGGTCCAAATCATCCGTGGTGCGGCTAGGCTGCGGCGGAGGCGCGGCGGCTGTTGTTTGCGGTTGTTTCGTTCCTGGAGTTTTTACAGTTGCCGCTTGTGCCGGAGCTGCCGTCGTTTGGCCGGGCGGCTCGTTGGAAAGCGCGCCGGGAATGCCAAGTGCCGCGCCATCAGAACCGGTTTGCGATGTCTGATTGCTGCTGGAGTGCTGGATGATATGCGTGGGCCCATAGCTCGTCTCATGAATGCTGGCCTGGGTAAAATCCAAATTCTCTGAAACGTCAGTTTGAAAATTTCCAGCCCCAACAAGCGGAATTAACAACCCTGCAACGCGCGCCGCAGCACTTGCCTCCACCTGGGATTCAGTTGCCAATTGCGTGCCGGTGTTCATCTCCCCACCCGCGGGGTAAACTGTGGTGCCGTCCGTGGTCACCACCGTCACATCCTGCGCCGCCAAACCCGGCACCGCGCCAGCCACTAATTTCGCGATGGTCTCCCCCTGCGCCGCGGCTTGCATCTGCCCGGCATCCACCACCACTGAGGCAGCGGGCTTCGGTTGGTCGGCAAGGAAAGGTGTTTCAGGCGGTAATGCAAGAAACACCTGCGCGCTGCTTATGCCGCTCATGGCCTGGATGGATTGTTGCAACGAAAGTTCCAAAGCCTGTGTTGCCATGGTGGACTGCGCCAGGTCCGAGGCGGTCATCGGCGCGTTTTCAAGCTGGTTCCAGGCGGTTTGCGTGTCGGAGCCCGGAACCGCCGCGGCGCCAAGTTGCAGCCGCGCCTGGGCCAATTGCGGGGCGGGAACCAGAATCACGTTGCCGGCCGCCTGTAACTGGTAGGGTATGCCAAGCTTCTGCAACTGGGCGATAACCTTGCCGCCATCGCTGGGGGATAGCCCTTCGTTCAGCACCGCGTATGGCGGGCCAGAAAGCTCCAGCCACATAACAGCTCCAAGCGAGACAAGCACCACGCCGCTCGCCGCCCAGAACAATTTCGGAATTCGCGATGCCTGCCCGAGTAACCGGACTAGAATGTCACGCCAGCTGCGCATGGATCAGAACTGCATGTTCATGACCGCCTGATAGGCGGAGACAACTTCATTCCGTACGGCGACAGTGGCGTTCCACGCCACTTCCGCTCGGTCACTCGCAACCAGCGCCTTGCCCAAAGTGGCGCCCGGCACACCGGCTGCGTATCCGGCTTCGGCGGAAGCAGCGGATGATTGCTGCGCGCTTACACCTTGCAGGGCATCCGAAACGAAGCTGAGAAAATGTCCCGGCTGGGGGGTGGCAGAGCCTGCGCTGGCTCCGGCCAGGCCGCTTGCGGCCGAAATTACACTCGGCGCAGCAATGATGGGAATCATGAAAACCTTTCCTTTTGAACAGGTGCGCGGAACTGCCGCTATGTATGGATTCAGCCGTCCTCAACCGAAAACAAAACGTTCCCGGGCCCATAAATTTTTTTCAAGACGCAGGAAAACTTTGCCCATACCGTACGATTAAAGACCCGTTCCTAATATTTTCTTAAAATCGTACGCGGTCGGCGGGAAAACATCTTTGCGCGCATTTAACCATGCTTCAACATTTCCACCGCAGAGTATGAAAATCTTGCGCCACCAGAACGGAGCCACGCTTCTATGCCGACAATCCTCGTCCTCGACGATTCCGCCACGATGGTGATGAGCTTGTCTCATATTCTAAAAGGCGCCGGTTACGACGTCGAGACAGGCATGAATGGTCGTGAGGGCATCACAAAACTGACGGATGGGGTAAAGCCCTCCGTTATTCTAACAGACCTCAACATGCCGGAGCTGGATGGAATTGGTTTTATTAAGGAAGCCCGCAAAATTGCCTCGGCGCGTTACACGCCGATCATCGTGCTCACCACCGAATCTGGTGGCCGTAAACGAGACGAAGCGCGGGCCGCTGGCGCATCCGGTTGGCTTACCAAACCGGCAGAGCCAAACCAGCTACTCTCGGTTGTCAAACAGCTTTGCCCAGTTAAATAGAAAGCCAGCTGATGCACGAAACAGAGGAACAAAATGAAGGGCTGGTTTGCGCCATCCTGGCCGAGCAGGTTGCGATTTTACGCGACCGGATGGATGCCAGCGAGGCGTTCGATCTTTTATGGCAAACTTCGGCCTTGCTCTCCTGGCTTGCCGGTCTGCTGGCGGATATCAGCCGCGAGTCGCCACGGGTCAACCCGCTGCAAGATAAAGAGCGAAGCGAGGCGATAACGAAAATAACCACAATCCGCCATCAGCTCGATAATCTTGCCTTCTTCCAGGCCCAGCGGCAGGATTTCGCACGTCAGATCGCCGATTGCGTGATCGTCGCGCTCGAGCGCATGTCCAGCGCGCAAATGCCGGAAGGCACCCGTTTCGCCTCGGCGGATCTCGCGGCCCTGTATGTCAGTGAAGACCAAAGGCGCTTGCACGAGGACGTGCTGCTTCGCCTCCGCGTCGATTAATTCAAAAAATTTCTGATTGCGTCAAAAACCAGGAAATAAATTTAGCGCTGCCGCGAATATATAATTGTCGATCATTTTTAAAGAATCCCAGAACCACGACATTTTTTTACCAGCCGTTAAACATCGCTTTGTAAACCTATCCCCAGGCGCTTTAGGTGGCGCCACCCGGAAAAATTTTCCACACCAGGGAAGGCAAGGCAGAATGCAGGCGGGGTTTCTTAATTTCTATGGCGCCGTGTTAAATCTCCGGCAGGAGCGTTCAGACCTGATCGCCAATAACATCGCCAATGCAGACACGCCAAATTACAAAGCGGTCGATGTGCCGTTTAATTCCGCCCTCGCTGATGCTTTGGGAACCCAACCGAATTCTTCCTCTGGTCCTCAATTCCGGCAGGATGGTGTGGTTGGCCTTAACGGCAACGATGTTTCGCTGGATAGCGAACGTGTGGAAGCCGCGCAGAACGGGCAGGAGATGCAAGCCTCCACTGTTTTTTTACATCAATCAACCACCGATCTCGTGACGGCACTCCGCCCCAACCCGAGTGGCATCTGATACGGAGTTACAGCATATGAGCGACGGCATTTTCTCAATTATCGGCAGCGCCTTGAACGCCCAGGATCTGCGCATGGGTGCAATTTCCTCAAACCTTGCCAATGCTTCATCGGTAGCAGCACCAGGTGAGCAACCATACCGCGCGCATGAACTTGTGTTTCAAGCGCAACCGGTCGCGGGCGGCGAATACGATGGCGGTACTTCATCCGGCAATGGTGGATTGGGCGTACAGGTTGTGGCCAATGTGCAAAGCAACGCCTCGCTCAACAAAAAATACGACCCCGGCAACCCATACGCGGATGCCTCAGGATATGTAACATCCTCCAACGTTTCTCCGGTTGAAGAAATGGTGAATATGATCGACAGTTCTCACTCATACTCAGCATCCGTTGCCATGTTGCAACAAGCAAGCCGAATCGACCAACAAATGATTAGCAGCTTTCAGGTGGCCTGATGAGCATTCAGTCAACAAACGGCACGAGCGCGGCCAGCGCGGCATCTGTTGCTGCTTCCACCACGGCTAGCACCGCTTCGTCCAGTAGCGCATCCTCGCTTACCCAGGCGAATTTCCTTCAGCTTCTGACAGCGCAGTTAAAGTATCAGTCGCCAAGTTCACCGGCTGACCCTACGCAAATGGCGCAGGAATTCGCGGCCATCTCAACAGTTCAAGG
>JAGWIE010000246.1 GCA_028866445.1 Rhodospirillales bacterium
GGCGGCACAGCGGATTTTCTGATCGGCTTGAGTTGGTCGAGAAGCTGATAAGCGGTGACAGGTTTTTTTGCGTTCAGGATCAGCGCCAGCACCTCACGCCGCAGGGTGGTAAGCTGAGTACCATTCTGGGCGCAGGATGCTTCAGCCGCGCTCAACTGGGCGGAGACATTGTGAGGATGAGCGGCGGCATCGTGCGGCATGGCTGGAATGTAGGCGATCCGCGCCATGACTGCCAGTGATTGTGATTAGAAGGTGGTACCGACCCGAAGCTCAACGGTGCGGTAAAGCGGGCCGCCATTTGCCATCACATCGTATTCGCCATTTACCGCAACCTGCCAATGCGGCGTGAGGTAGGTGGAGAGAATAAGCCGCAACTGGCTTGCATTTGTACGAATGCCGGAATCAATTTCAGCGCCGTTGGAAAGCGTATAAACCCCCTTGCCGCCAAAGGATTGATAGAAGCCAGGCGCAATGGTTCCATGCGTTGCGGGAAAGAGCTGGTAGGGGAAATAAACCCGCAATTCCTCGGTTGGCTGCATCGAAAAACTGGCGGGGGTGACGCTTTGCGGCACCAGCGGGTTGGCGGCGGGCACCGCCGGGTCCAGCTCATGATAGACCTGATAAACCGGCGGGATGGCGTTGGCGTAAACGGCGGGGTGAACAAACCCGGCATTGCCGTTGCGGCCATAAAAATACGCCTCCCCCCAGGCTGATATTGCGAGGTTGCGGCCATCCGGCTGGCCGAATAGCGTGGTGCGAAACCCAGCTTCCAGTTCGCCGGTCCATAAATTCTGCGCGTAATTGAGCGAGGTGCTGCGGTTGTAGCTGCTGATGGGCGGAGACAGCCACGCCGCGAGCACGAGCCCGGTAGCGGACCTGGCGGCCCAGTATGGAAAGACAAATGCCCCAAAGCTTGGCTGGCCAAACCCGCTGGTGGCGCTGAGCGCGGCGTGACCTGGGCCATAGGCTGGGGTTCCGGCGGGCAGCCCGGCCGGGGCGGGAATGCCCGGCTGACCCACCTGCTGGCTACCGATGAAGCTGGCATAAGGCACGTAAACCTGCACGCCCGAGAGCACGTTTTCCACATTGAAGGTATGGATGTAGCGCAGCGCCTGAACGTCGACATTGATGCGCGTGTGTTGCCCGATGACCTCACCGCCCGGCTGGCCATAAGACCCGGCATTGGCAAAGGCATTGTAGTACAGCACGATGTTGAGGCCGGATGGTGGTTGCAAGGCTTCATCCGGCCAGGGGTCTGATGCCTGGGCGCTGAACGGAGAAAGGCACAAGGCCCCAACCAGACCAATTGCCGCGAACGGCTTAACAAACACTGATTTTAAGCCTCCTGCAGTTGGTTCTGTTGAGCCCAAGCAATAAAGGTTACACAAACGTGCCATCGCCTTATAGAGATAAGGCAGGGTATCGATTTCTTTGTTAGAAGGTGTTGTTATTGCGCCATATGGTTAAGCCCTGATTGCAAAAGCGATGAGTCCGGTTCTTAAAACCGCCGCGGCTAGCATCGCCATGGGCTGCCTGGTGTTGGGCTGCAAATGGCTTGCGGCGGCTGTAAGCGGCAGCACGGCACTGTTTTCAGACGCGCTGGAAAGTATGGTGAATGTCGCCTCTTCCGGGATGGCGATGTACGCGCTTTATGTCGGCGCCAAACCGGCGGATGCCACGCACCAATATGGCCACGCCAAGGCGGAGCTGATCAGCGCCATCGCCACGGGGGCGATGATTCTGGTGGCGGCATTGGTGATTTTTCAGCGCGCGATGATGGAGCTGTTTGACCCCAGGCCGTTGGTGCCGCTGTTTGGCGGGTTGGGGCTGGGCTTGCTGCTGAACGGCCTGGCGGGAGCTATCAATCTCGTCTGGGCACTTTTTTTAAAGCGCGTGGCGAAGCGTAGGCATTCCCCAGCTCTTGCCGCGGATGCGCAGCATCTCATCAGCGATGTGCTGACAACGCTTGGCATTGTGGTGGCGTTGGCGGGGGCGGGGCTGTTGCATTGGCCGGCTCTGGACCCGCTGGTGGCGCTGGGGATTGCCGCGCAAATTACCGTAATGGGCGGGCGGACCGTGCTGGCCGCGATTAGCGGGCTGCTGGACGAGGCACCCCCGCCGGATGTGACGGCGCGGGTGCAGGAGCTTGTGGGAGCGCATGCCTCGGGCGCGATAGAGGCGCATGATTTTCGGATGCGCCAGGCGGGCATTTCAAGCTTTCTTGAATTCCATCTTGTGGTGCCTGGTGCGATGAGTGTGGATGCGGCGCATGTGATTTGCGACCGCATCGAGGCGGCCTTGAAACAAGAGAAACCGGGATTGATTGTTACCATTCATGTGGAACCCGAAGCGAAGGCGAAGCATGAGGGTGTGAGGGTGAGGTGAGCTGGCTGTACCCCAACCCGCCGGAGCGGTTTGCCCCTGTATTTTTGGCGGACGCGCCAATTCTGGCGGAGCTCGCCCCGCACGCCAGTGCGGCGGACAGGCTGGAGGTTGAGACATCTCGGCAAGCAGGCTGGCCATGGCGGTTTGCGGCGGTGGCGGGGCTGGCGCATCTGGGTTTGGCAATGATGCTGGTGCTGGCCGGGCGGCTGCATTTGCCAGCGCCCCCGCCGGAGCCGGTTTCAATTCAGGTGGTTTCCGAAACCGTCCCGCAAGGGGTTAGTGCAGCAAACCCGGCCACGCAGACTCTGCCCGTGCCGCCGCCGCCAATGCCAAACCAAGTTGCGGCACCATTGCCGCTGCCACCACCCTCGCCGCCGCGGATGCAAACGGCGGCAGTGCCCCAACCCGCCGCCCCGGCCACCACGGGGGCCAAGATAAAAGCCCGGAAGATGGCGAGCGTGACTGTTGCGGTGACACACCCCGCGATGCCCTTTGCCGATAACCAGGCACCGGATTACCCGCAATCAGCCATTGATGCCGGGGAGCAGGGCGTGGCGCGTTTCGTGCTTTATCTGGGGGCCGATGGGCGCGTGCAG
>JAGWIE010000247.1 GCA_028866445.1 Rhodospirillales bacterium
CGCAGCCCTTCATCCTGCACCAGGGCGGCATAGCGCGCGGCAATGCCCATATCCGCCTTCGCCAGCACCATATCCATATTGGAAAGCAGCGTGGAAAATACCGGCCAGGTTTGCACCATCTTTTGCAGCATCGCCATGCCGTCCGCCTCGCCATGCGCCGCAAGAAACTGCGCCACCGCTGTGCCAAACCCGTACCAACCCGGCAGCATAATCCGGCATTGCGCCCAGGAGAACACCCAAGGAATCGCCCGCAAATCCTCGATGCTGCGGCTCTTGCTGCGGCTCGCGGGGCGGCTGCCCAAATTCAGCGCGGAAATCTCGGAAATCACCGTAGATTGCCAGAAATAATCCTCAAACCCCTCGGTTTCATAAACCAAATTGCGATAGGCGGCGAAGGCATTGCCGGAAAGCTCGGCCAGCGCCTGCATAAACGCGGCATCCGGGGGAGCCGCCACGGCTGGTTCCGCGCTCGCCACCAGCGTCGCCGCCAGAATCACTTCCAGGTTCCGCCGCCCCACTTCGCCATTGCCATATTTAGCGGCAATCACCTCACCCTGCTCGGTCAGGCGGATCTGCCCCTGCACCGCCCCCGGCGGCTGCGCCAGAATCGCCTGGTAGGATGGCCCGCCGCCGCGCCCGACTGAGCCACCACGGCCATGAAACAGCCTAATCCGCACGCCATGCCGGGCAAACACCTCCACCAGCCCCAGCTCAGCGCGGTATAGCTCCCAGCCGGAGGTTATAAACCCGCCATCCTTGTTGCTGTCTGAATAGCCGAGCATCACCTCCTGCTCATCGCCCCGGTTCGCCAGCAGCTTGCGGTAAACCGGCGCCGCGAACAGCGCCTCCATAATCCCGGAAGCCGCGCGCAAATCCTCGATGGTCTCGAATAGCGGCACGATATTAACATCCAGTGCTGCTTCCGCCGGGCGCAGCAGCCCGGCTTCTTTCAACAGCACCGCAAGCTCCAGCATGTCCGAGAGGCCGTCAGTCTTGGAAATAATCATGGTGCGGATGCAGCGTTTGCCATAACGCAGATGCGCCGCCCGCGCCTCGTCAAAAATCGCCAGCTCCTTGGCCGTCTCCGCACCATAATTCACATGGCGGGAAACCAACGGCCGCGCCGTCTCCAGCTCCTTCAGCAGCAGCGCAACACGCGCCTGTTCGCCCAGTGCCAGATATTCCGTTCCCGGCTTTGCCACCTCCAGCAGCTCCGCCACCACGCGCTCATGCACGGCGGAATTTTGCCGCAAATCCAATGGTGCCAGCGTCCAGCCAAATGCCTTGGCGGCGCGTAGCAGCGCCCCCAGCCGCCCTTGCGCCAGCGCCCCGGCACCATGCGCCTCCAGCGAGCGCGCCACCACCAGCAAATCGGCAGTAAACTCCTCAACCTGCCCATAGGGTGCGGCTTCCACCCCGCGCACCGCGGAAGACATCGTGTCCATATGCGGCGTCCGCCCCAGCAGCGCCTCATAAGTTGCCGCCAGCCGCGCCTGCACGCTGGCCAGCGCCAGCCGATACGGCTCACCCGCCCGGTGCTCAGACTTATCTGGCGATGCCGCCGCCAGCTTCAGCAACTCCGGCGTCACCTTTACCAAAATCGACGCGAAGGGCAGTTCCTTGCGCAGCGCCCGCGCCTCGGCGATGTAATGGCTCAGCGCCTTCTCCGCCTGGGTGGCCAGGGCGGCGCGCACCACCGTGGCATCTACAAACGGGTTGCCATCCCGGTCGCCGCCAATCCAGGTACCAATTTCCAGAAACGCCGGCAGCTCCGCCAGCCCTACCCCCGTTGCCTGCTCCACGGCGGCATAAAGTTTCGGCACCTCGCCAAAAAACGTCGCGTCAAAAAAGGTCAGTGCATTGCCCACCTCGTCCAGCACTGAAAGCTTGTTCTTGCGCAGCACCCGCGTCTGCCACAGCGTCAGCACCTTGGCGCGCAGCTCCGCCTCAATCTCCGCGCGCTCCTCCTCTGTGTCGGCCAGCCGGTCCCGCCGGGTCAGCAGGGCGGCAATGGCGTCCAGGCAATCCAGAATGGAGCGGCGCTGCACCTCTGTCGGGTGGGCCGTGAGCACGGGCGCAATATAGGCGCTCCCGAAAAACGCTTTCAGCCGCGCTTCGTCAAACCCCTCGGCGCGGGCGCGCAGCAGGCCGCCCGCCAGTGAATCCTCACGCGGGGCAGACCCCGCCACAACATGCGAACGCCAGCGGCGGGTATGGTGGTGGTCCTCGGCAATATTGGCCAGGGCCGAGAAATACCCAAAGGCGCGGGTGATGCTGTTCACCTGGTCATCGGAAAGCCCGGCCAGAATCGCCTCCAGCTCCTGCTGGGCCGCTTTGTCCTGCTCGCGGTGGAAGCGCACTCCAAGCTGACGGATGGATTCAATCAGCCCGAAGGTTGCCGGACCATCCAAAGCGCGGATCGTATCCCCCAGAATCCGCCCCAACAGGCGGATATCCTCGCGTAAGGCGTCATCGAGCGTTTCAGGGCGGGGCGTTTGCACTTCAGACGTATCCATGCCCGTATCAAACGCCCTTCGCGTCCGCGCGCAAGTCTTTTTGCAACGCAGCAATCGCCTCCCCCCGCTGCCGCCATCAGGTAGCGCGGTTCTCCACCAGCTCGCTCACCACGCCAGGGTCCGCCAAAGTGGAGGTATCGCCCAAACTATCCGTCTCGTTGGCGGCGATCTTGCGTAAAATCCGGCGCATAATCTTGCCCGAGCGTGTTTTCGGCAGCCCCGGCGCCCACTGAATCACATCGGGTGCCGCAATCGGGCCAATCTCCTTACGCACCCAGGCCACCAGCGCCTTGCGTAGCGCCTCGCTGGGTTCAGCATCCGCCACCAGCGTCACATAAGCATAGATGCCCTGGCCTTTAATGTCGTGCGGAAAGCCCACCACCGCCGCCTCGGCCACCGCCTCATGCGCCACCAGCGCGGATTCAACCTCCGCCGTGCCCATGCG
>JAGWIE010000248.1 GCA_028866445.1 Rhodospirillales bacterium
GCTGAGATTCTGCCGGAGCTTTTAAGGCGCGGCGTGAAACCGGACATGCTGACCGATCAGACCTCTGCCCACGACCCGGTGAATGGCTATCTGCCCGCTGGGTGGAGTGTCGCGGAATGGGAAGCCAAGCGCGAGAGCAACCCGAAAGCGGTTGAGGCAGCGGCCCGGGCCTCCATGGCGGCACATGTGCTGGCGATGCTGGAATTTGTGAAGATGGGCGTGCCGACCTTCGATTATGGCAACAACCTCCGCCAGCGCGCCAAGGAGCAAGGGGTTGCCCATGCGTTCGACTTTCCGGGCTTTGTGCCTGCTTATATCCGCCCGCTTTTCTGCCGGGGCATCGGCCCGTTCCGTTGGGCCGCCCTCTCGGGCGACCCGGAGGATATTTACAAGACCGATCAGAAGGTGAAGGAGCTGCTGCCGGACCATAAACACCTGCATCACTGGATGGACATGGCACGCGAGCGCATCTCCTTCCAGGGCCTGCCCGCGCGCATCTGCTGGGTGGGACTGGGGGACAGGCACCGGCTCGGCCTTGCATTCAACGAGATGGTGGCCAAAGGCGAACTGTCCGCCCCGGTGGTGATCGGCCGTGACCATCTGGATTCTGGCTCCGTCGCCTCGCCCAACCGCGAGACCGAGGCGATGCTGGATGGCTCGGACGCGGTCTCCGACTGGCCGCTTTTGAACGCGCTGCTCAATTGCGCGTCCGGCGCCACCTGGGTCTCGCTGCATCATGGCGGCGGTGTGGGCATGGGCTTCTCCCAGCATTCCGGCATGGTCATCTGCGCCGATGGCACGCCCGAAGCCGCCGCAAGGCTGGGGCGCGTGCTCTGGAACGACCCCGCCACCGGCGTGATGCGCCATGCCGATGCGGGCTATGAGATCGCTCAGGATTGCGCCCGCGAGTTCAAGCTGGACTTGCCGTCGCTCTAAACGGGGCATTGGTTTGGGTTATTGTATCCAAAGGATACATAGTATCGACTTTATCAAACATCAGTCGCCTGCCAATGGTTATGTTAGGCTGTTCCAGCCCGCAGCGGAGTAACAGATGATCCATAAGCGCATTCGTCCGTTCAACACCAAGGACACCTACCCCGAGCAAAAGCTCGACAATGATCTCTGCCAGGCGGTGGTAAGCGGCAAGATGATCTATCTGCGCGGACAGGTGCCGCAGGATTTGGATACGCGCGAGAATGTGGCGGTGGGTGACCCGGCGGGACAGACAGAGAAGGTGATGCAGAACATCGACATGCTGCTGCGCGAATGCGGCGCCACGTTGGAGCATATCTGCAAGGTAACCGTTTACATCACGGACATCCGCCACCGCGAGGCGGTTTACCGCGTTGCAGGGCGCTGGCTTAAGGGCGTGTATCCGGTGTTCACCGGCCTCGTTATCGTGGCCCTCGCCAGGCCGGAATGGCTGGTCGAAATCGACGTGATCGCGGAATTTCCATGAGCGAGGCGAAATTACGCGGCGACCTCGCAGCACTTTGCCGCCTGGCTGCCAAATTCGGGTGGCAGGAGGCAACGGCCAATCATATCTCGCTTGCGGTTTCGGGTGATGGCACGCAATTCCTCATCAACCGTCGCTGGCGGGATTTTGCGACGCTGAAGGCTTCGGAGCTGGCGCTTCTGGACAGCAACGCCAGCGAGCTTCCGGAGGATATCGACAGCACCGCCTGGGCCATTCACGGTGCCATTCACCGGCTGGTGCCGCAGGCGCGCTGTGTGGTGCATTTGCACCCAATTTATGCCACGGCACTTTCCTGCCTCAGGGACCCAATACTTTACCCCGTGGACCAGACCAGCGCACGTTTCTTCAAGCGCGTTGCCATCGACAATGCCTATGCCGGGATGGCCGATAACCGCGCCGAGGGTGAAAGATTGGCCAAAATACTTGGCAAGAAGAAAATATTGATGATGGGCAATCACGGCTTGCTCAGCATCGGAGAGAGTGCCGCGGAGGCGTTCGATGCTTTTTATCATTTCGAACGTGCGGCACGGACTTTGATGCTAGCTTATGGCACTGGCAAAAAACTCAACGTGCTGCAAGACAAGGTAGCGGAACAAACCGCCCTGGCCTGGGAGAGTGAGCCGGAATTTGGCGAAGCGCATTTCGCGCAGATGCGCGCAGCACTCGATCAGGATTACCTGAACTGATCACTCGTCACCCGGCACGCCGTAGGATGGCGCTGCCTCCGGGTTCAGCGCCCGCGTTACGTAATCATACATCTGTGGCTCCCAGAGCTCCCAAAGGCGGGCGAGTTCAGCCAATGGTTCATCATGCCAGTCCACCCGTAAATCGGCGATGGGCCAGGCTTCTTTGTCCACCACAATCAACCCGGCGGATTTAACCGGCCCGGCCTCGCCGCCGGCCACCAAACCCGCTTGCATCGCGGCGATGACCCGCGCGCCAAGTTCGTCCTCCGGTTTGGTTGCCACGAAGGCCGAAATCACCGCGCCGGGCACGCTGGAATTGGCCAGCAAATTTCCGGCGGAAACAGCGTTTGCGGCCTGTGCTGAAGCAAATATACCCAGGGCTTTTGCGCCGGAATGAATGGCAGCAAAGCCCTGCGCGTCGAGAACCGTGAGTTGACGGTACTGAAGATACTCAGCCGAGCCAGAAACTTTTGCCATCGCCTCATCAGCGCTCATTCCGGCGGCCAGAGCATCCAGAAGTTGTGGCCCTAAGCGCGGGTCCGTCACGTTCTGGGTGGTGGCAGCCCCTATCCCCGCGCGCGCGAAGGCGCAACGCGCAGCCACGGCGGGCGAGGAGGATGTTACGGCCACGGCAAATTGCCCGCTACGAGGGCAGCGCGCAACGAGTGAGAAGGTCATGCAAATGCTCCTGGGCAGTCAATCATGGTTTCGGCGGCAATCTTGCTTTTGTATAATATTATCTTGTGATACCTTGGTTCAAATTTTCTGAGTGATAACGCGATGCGCTTTACGCTGAAA
>JAGWIE010000249.1 GCA_028866445.1 Rhodospirillales bacterium
ATGCCGCAGAAGCGCAACCCGGACGCCGCCGAGCTGGCGAAAGCCAAAACCGGCCGAATCTACGGCGCGCTGATGGGCCTACTCACCGTGATGAAGGGCCTGCCCATGGCCTATGCGAAGGACATGCAGGAGGACAAAGAACCGGTGTTCGACGCCGTGGCCGCCATCTCGCTCAGCCTTGCCGCGATAACAGGCATGGTGCGGGACATGAAGGCCAACACGGCGCGCATGGAAGCGCTGGCAGGCTCCGGCTTCTCCACCGCGACAGATCTGGCCGACTGGCTGGTGCGGGTGTTGAAAATGCCCTTCCGCGACGCCCACCACACCACCGGGCAGCTGGTGCGGCTGGCCGAGGGCAAGGCGTGCGACCTCTCGGAGCTTTCGCTCGCGGAGATGCAGAGCGTGGAACCGCGCATCACCACGGAAATTTTCGAGGTGCTGACGGTGCAGGCTTCCGTTTCCTCCCGCATTTCTCATGGCGGCACCGCGCCCGCGAATGTCGCCAAACAGGCGGCTTTATGGCTGGAGAAACTGGCATGAAGATTATTCTCGCTTTGCTTTGCGTTGCCACCTTGGCCGGGTGCGGCCGCCGTGGTGCGCCTGTGCCCCCGGGCCCGGCGCAAGATATCATCTACCCGCATGTTTATCCCTCCCCGGCGAACGATTAATGGCCGACATGAATTTCACCGGCCCGGACCCTGATTTACAGGACCTCCTGGCCGCCCGCCCGCAATTGCAAATGCACGCGCAGGATGGGCTGTGCCTGGAAGGCGTGGTACTGAATGCCATAGCCGATGCATATGGCACCCCGGTTTGGGTTTACGGTGCCGCCACCATGCGCGCGCGCTATGCCGCGCTGCGTGACGCTTTCGCTGCCGAGGGCGTGCCGATGCACATCCATTACGCGGTGAAGGCCAATGACCATCTCGCCATCCTGAACCTGTTCCGCGAACAAGGTGCCGGGGCGGATGTGGTTTCAATCGGCGAGTTCCTGCGCGCCAGCAAGGCGGGAATCGCGGCGCGGAACATTGTTTATTCCGGCGTCGGTAAATCGGCTGCCGAGCTTGAGGCGGCCCTTAACGCTGGCATCGGGCAGATCAACGTGGAAAGTGCGGAAGAGGTCGAGATGATCTCCGGCATTGCCACGCGCCTTGGCGTGGTGGCGAACATTGCCCTGCGGATGAACCCGGATGTTGATGCAGGCACCCACGCCAAAATCACCACCGGCCTCGCCGAGAACAAATTCGGCATCGCGGCGGAGGATATACCAGCCCTTTACGCCCGCGCGGCGAAGCTGCCTGGCATAAACGCGGCGGGCATCGCCATGCATATCGGCAGTCAGATCCTCTCCACCGAGCCATATCGCCTTGCCTATGAAAAAGGCGCTGACATGATTCGCGCCTTGCGCGAGGCCGGGCAGAGCGTGGAAGTGCTGGATCTCGGCGGCGGGCTTGGCATTGGTTACCAGGATGAACCGGGGCTCAACCCCTCCGCCTTCGCTGCTGTCGTGCGGCAGGTAACGGGCGGGCTGGGTGTGCGGTTGATGATGGAGCCGGGGCGCTATCTGGTTGGCCCCGCCGGGCTGCTGGTTGGTTCGGTTATTTTACAAAAACAGGCTGGCAAACGCTTCCTGGTGCTGGATGCCGCGATGAACGAGCTGATGCGCCCGGCCATGTACGAAGCCTGGCACGGTATTCTGCCCGTGGGTGCTGCGGCTTACCAAAACCCCACCACGCACGCCGACGTGGTGGGGCCAATTTGCGAGAGTGCGGATATTTTCGCCAAAGACCGGCAATTGCCGGATTTGCAGCCCGGCGCGCGGGTGGCACTACTGGATGCGGGGGCTTACGGCGCTGTGATGAGCAGCGCCTATAATGCCCGCCCCCGTGCCGCCGCCGTGTTGGTGGATGCTGGTGGTTTTCAGTTAATCACCAAACGCCAGGAGATTGCGGCGTTATGGGAAGATGAGATTTTGCCCGGCACCTGAGCGGCTGGTTTGGCGGGGCGCGCCAGAACCGGAGCGGGCGGCTCCTGCTCAGGCTTCTCGCGCAAATCCTGTTCCCAAGAGGCTCCATGGCCGCCGAATAGCCTCAGCAGTACCACGCCCAACGCCCAAGACATCTCACTTCTCCTTAATGCTAACGGAGATGAGATAGTCCCGGATAGGCACGCGCCTCAAACGAGTATATCGTCCGCTTCAAATGACTTGAGGTTATGCCAAATGGGACATCACCCATGAAACGCGGACGCCTGCCCCTCACCGCCTTGCGCAGTTTCGAAGCCGCCGGACGCCACCAGAGCTTCACCCTGGCGGCAGCGGAGCTGTTCGTCTCCCAGGCCGCGATCTCCCGGCAGGTGCGGGAACTGGAAGAGATGCTGGGGCATGACCTCTTCCTGCGCCGCCACCGTCAGGTGGTGCTGACGGAACGCGGGCAGGCGCTGCTCGGCTGGTTAACGCAGAGTTTCGATGACATGGCCCGCATTCTGGAGGATATCCGCGCCGCCCCACCGGATAAGCCGTTGCAGATCAGCGTCGAGCCCTCCTTCGCCGCCTGCTGGCTGGTGCCCCGGCTGAACCGCTTCCGCGAAACCTACCCGGATATCGAGGTGATGATCGTCTCTGAAGCACGGATGATCGAGTTCCGCGGCGGCGAGGCGGAAATCGGCATCCGCTGGAGCGGCAAGGCCAGCTCCTGGCCGCGTATGCAGGCAAAGCTGTTAACAAAGGCGATGATGTCTCCGGTGCTCTCGCCAGGCCTGCTGGCGCAAGGCAGCGCACCGCTCACGCCCCAGGATTTATTGGACCACACGCTGCTGCATGAGGAAAAACGCAGCTATTGGCAGCAATGGTTCGTGGCGGCGGGGCTGGCGGACATACCCCCGCAGCCGGGCCCGCTTTTCGCTGGCACCTCCCTGGCGCTGGATGCCGCCGCGCGCGGGCATGG
>JAGWIE010000250.1 GCA_028866445.1 Rhodospirillales bacterium
CTTTGTCGCAGCGCCGCCAGCACCTCTTTCAATGTGGCGGTGTCGAACCCCATAACGCCATCCAGAAAAATGGGGCGTTCCAAATCCCCGGCTTCGGTGAAGCCATAGGAGGCCGGGTCGAGCTCGACATGGTAGCCCTTCTGCTTCAGGCCCAGCGGGTCCAGCTTGGCCTCCAAATGCCCGCGCACGCGATAGGCACGGATAAGCATGAGCGCGCGGATGGAATCCAACGTCGCCTCATGGGTGTCAGCATGGGCTGGCGTGGCGGCTGCCGCCTGGCGGGGCGCAGCCTCGGTGCTCACGGTCTCGAAAACGGAGGGACGCGGTGCCCAGGAGGCACCAGCGGCATCGGTGAAGATGGCGCGGGTGTCATCGTCGAGCGCTGCGAACAAGGCGGCAAAGTCAGGGTCGACAGAATGGGGAGCTTCCACCCATTTGGCATAAAGCTGTGCGATAAACTGGGCATTTGCCCCGTTCATCGCAGTTGCGATCACGTCCACACCAGCCATCTGATCCATCCTCTCCCAGAGCCAACCACCCCGGCCTTCGAGCACCAGCCGAGCGGATGTTATGCAGAGCTTTATTTACGGCACATATAAGGCAGCAGCGTTATTGTATTGTTACCCTGGGGACAGGCTGGGTTGCCGCATACGCATGGTTACGGCCGCCCTCCCCGCCCCAGGATTTGGGACATAAAAAAACCCCCAGGGCGCAACCGCCATGGGGGTCAATAAAATCAGGCAGTTAATGCCTTTTTCCTCAGGCGCTCAACGCCTTCAGCATGGTGCTGCCCAGCGAAGCCGGGCTGTCCGCCACAAAGATACCCGCTTCCTTCATGGCAGCAATCTTCGCCTGGGCGGTGTCTTTACCGCCGGAGATAACCGCGCCGGCATGGCCCATACGGCGGCCCGGAGGTGCGGTGGCACCAGCGATGAAACCCACAACCGGCTTCTTGATCTTGTGGCGGGCGAGGAACTCGGCACCGTCGATCTCGGAGGGGCCGCCGATCTCGCCAATCATGATGATCGCCTGGGTCTCGTCGTCATGCAGGAACATGTCCAGCACCTCGATGAAATCCGTGCCCTTCACCGGGTCGCCGCCAATGCCAACACAGGTGGACTGGCCAAGCCCGGCAGCGGTGGTTTGCGCCACGGCCTCATAGGTGAGGGTGCCAGAGCGGGAAACGATGCCGATAGAGCCGCGCTTATGGATATGGCCCGGCATGATGCCGATCTTGCATTCGTCAGGCGTGATCACGCCGGGGCAGTTCGGGCCCACCAGGCGGGATTTGGAGCCGGAAAGAGCCCGCTTCACCTTCACCATGTCCAGCACCGGAATGCCTTCGGTGATGCAGACGATCAGCTCCATCCCTGCATCGATCGCTTCCAGGATGGAATCAGCCGCGAACGGCGGCGGCACATAGATGGCGGAGGCATTGGCGCCGGTCTTGGCCATGGCCTCTTCCACGGTGTTGAACACCGGCAGGTCCAGATGCGTGGTGCCGCCCTTGCCGGGGGTCACGCCGCCAACAACCTTGGTGCCATAGGCCAGAGCCTGTTCGGAATGGAAGGTTCCCTGCGCGCCGGTAAAGCCCTGGGTGATGACCTTGGTGTTTTTATTAACGAGAATGGCCATTATGCGGCTTCCTTCACGGCTTTAACGATTTTCTCGGCCGCATCGGCCAGATTGTCTGCGGGGATGATGGGCAGGCCGGATTTGGCCATGATGTCCTTACCGAGCTGCACATTGGTGCCTTCAAGGCGCACCACCAGCGGCACGGAGAGCGAAACCTCGCGCGCCGCCGCAATCACGCCTTCCGCGATCACGTCGCAGCGCATGATGCCGCCGAAGATGTTCACCAGAATGCCTTCAACATTCGGGTCCGACAGGATGATCTTGAAAGCCGCGGTCACGCGCTCCTTGGTCGCACCGCCGCCAACATCCAGGAAGTTCGCGGGCTCGGCGCCGTAGAGCTTGATGATGTCCATGGTCGCCATGGCCAGGCCCGCACCGTTCACCATGCAGCCGATGGAACCATCCAGCGCCACATAAGAGAGCGAGTATTTGTTGGCTTCCAGCTCCTTCGCGTCTTCCTCGCCTTCGTCGCGCAGGGTTTCAATCTGCGGATGGCGGTAAAGGGAGTTGTCGTCGAAGGTCACCTTGGCGTCGAGCGCATAAATCTCACCGGAGCCGGTCACGACCAGCGGGTTGATCTCGATGATCGCGATGTCCAGCGCCACGAAGGCATTGTACATGGCGGTGACGAATTTGGTGAAAGTGCCCACCTGCTTGCCTTCAAGCCCAAGGCCGAAGGCCAGCTTGCGGGCATGGAAGCCGGAGATGCCGGAGGCAGGGTCAACCGGGGCGCGGAGGATTTTCTCCGGGTGATGCTCGGCGACTTCCTCAATCTCCATGCCGCCCTCGGTGGAGGCCATGATCACGATCTCGGACACCGAACGGTCGATCAGCAGAGAGAGATACAGCTCGCGCTTGATGTCGCAGCCCGATTCCACATAAACGCGGCGAACCAGGCGGCCAGCCGGGCCGGTCTGCTTGGTGATCAGCGTATGGCCGATCATCGCGGCAGCGGCTTCACGCACCTCGTCCAGGCTCTTGGCCAGGCGCACGCCGCCTTTGCCGTTGGGGTCTTCCTTGAACTTGCCCGCACCACGGCCACCGGCATGAATCTGGGATTTCACGACATAGATTGGGCCAGGAAGCTTCTTGGCGGCATCCACCGCTTCTTCGGGCGTCCAGGCGACATAGCCGTCCAAAACCGCGACGCCGAAGGACTTCAGCAATTCCTTGCCCTGGTATTCATGTATGTTCATATGGGGTTAGCCTGCCTGATCTTTTAAGGTTTACAAAGGGGGGCGTTGGGGGCCTGCTACTCCGATTCACCTGGCCGGGCAAGCAGCATCATGCACC
>JAGWIE010000251.1 GCA_028866445.1 Rhodospirillales bacterium
ACCTCGAAGGCGCGGGTTTGCAGCGCATCGCCCGCCAGAATGGCGGTGGCCTCATCAAACTTCCGGTGGCAGCTTGGCTGGCCACGGCGCAGATCGTCATCATCCATCGACGGTAAATCGTCATGCACCAGCGAATAGGCGTGCAGCATTTCAACCGAAGCCGCCGCGCGCACAGCACAGGTGCGGTTGACGGAAAACAGCTTCGCCACCTCAATCACCAGAAACGCGCGCATCCGTTTGCCGCCATTCAGCACGGCATAGCGCATCGCCTCCACCAACTTGGCCTCAGCACCCATCGGCACCGGCAACAGCGCCTCCAACTGTGCCTCCACCAGCCGGGAGGTTTCAGCCAGCGCCTGGGCCAGCGCATCTGGTTTGTTCACCACATCAAGCGCCATGATTATTCCCCGTCCTTCAGGGCCAGCGAACCATCTGTCCGCGCCACAATCGCCTGCACCCGCGCCTCGGCATGGGCAAGCTTTTCCTCGCAATGCTTCTTCAGGGCCGCACCACGTTCATACGCCGTAATCGCGTCCTCAAGTTTTTGCTGGCCGGATTCAAGCCCGCGCACGATGGCTTCAAGTGCCGCCAATGCTTCCTCAAAAGACATCGCAGCGATATCGGAATTATTTGTCATGACGGCTCCCTATCCGCGCGCGGCTCGAATCGCAACCATGGCGGCTCACAGCCGCATCAGGCCCCGCACATGCGCCGCACAGCTTTGGGCAAGGGCTTCCAAATTATACCCGCCTTCGAGCACGGAAACGACCCGCCCCGGGCAGCATTCATCGGCCACCGCCAGCAATTCCTGCGTCAGCCAGGTGTAATCCGGCGCCTGCAATTGCAATTGCGCCAGCGGGTCGGCAGCGTGGGCATCAAACCCGGCGGAGATGATAAGAAGCTCCGGCGCGAAGGCCCGCAGATCCGGCAGAATGCCTTCCCGCCAGGCTTCCCGGAAATCCTTGCTGCCAGTGCCAGGCGGCAGCGGCATGTTGAAGATGTTGCCGACTCCGGTTTCAGATTTTCGGCCGGTGCCGGGAAAGCACGGGGATTGGTGGGAGGAGGCGTACATCACCGACGCATCCTGATAGAAAATTTCCTGCGTGCCATTGCCGTGATGCACATCAAAATCCACAATCGCGACGCGCTTCAGCCCCCATTTGTCGCGGGCGTGACGGGCGGCCACGGCAACATTGTTGAAAAAGCAGAAGCCCATCGCGCGGTCTGTTTCCGCATGGTGGCCGGGCGGGCGCATGGCCACGAAGGCGGCCTCGGCCTTGCCCTGCATCACCGCATCCACCGCCGCCACGGCCCCGCCAGCACCACGAAGCACCGTTTCCAGCGTGCCGGGGCTGAAGATGGTGTCGCCATCAATCGCGATCATCCGGTCTTGCGGCAGGGCGAAAATCGCATCCACGAACGCTGCGTCATGCGCGGCGATAAGCTGCGCGCGTGTGGCCATTGGTGCTTCCTCACGCAGCAGCGGGGCGAATTCAGGCGCTTCCAGCGCGCGCAGAACATAGCGCAGCCGGTCCGCGCATTCAGGGTGGTGCGCGCCTGTATCATGTTCCAGGGCAACCAGATGGGTAAAGACTGCGACGCTCATTTATCTACTCGCTGGCATTTGATGGAAAAACTGAACACGCCCTTGCTCTCGCTGGTGGCGATAAGGGCATGGCCTGTGGTGTGGCAGAATTCTCTTATGTCGGCCAGCGCCGCCGGGTCTGTCGCCAGAATCCGCAGCTTCTCGCCCGGCCCCAGCCCCCGCAGCGCCCGCGCCGCGCGCAGCACGGGGATAGGCGATTTCTGGTATTGCGCGTCGATAAGGCATTCGCTCATGCCCGGAAACATGCGCTTTCATACGGGCTTGAGCAAGCCAGCGTTCCGGGCCAGAACCCAGGCATGGCACATCGTATCGGCATCGATTTAGGCGGCACCAAGACCGAGATCATGGTTCTGGGTGAGGACGGCACGCCATTGCTGCGCCGCCGCCGCGCCACCCCGGCGGGCTATGAGGCCGCTTTGCGCAACATCGCGGAGATGGTGGGGCAGGCCGAGCAGGAAACCGGAGCTGGTAGCGTGGGGGTGGGTATTCCCGGCTGCATCTCCCCCGCCACCGGGCTGGTGAAAAACGCCAATTCCAACGCGCTGAACGGCCATCCATTCGACCGTGACCTGGCCGCCCTGCTGGGCCGCCCCGTGCGCGTGGCCAATGACGCGAACTGCTTTGCCCTCTCTGAAGCCGTGGACGGCGCCGCCGCAGGCTGCCCTGTGGTGTTTGGCGTGATTCTGGGCACTGGCACCGGGGCGGGGATTGTGGTGAACGGCACGATTCTGGAAGGCCGCCACCGGCTGGCGGGTGAGTTTGGCCACACGCCGTTGCCCTGGCCAGGGCCGGACGAACTGCCGCTACGCCGATGCTGGTGCGGGCAGGCAGGTTGCCTGGAACTCTATCTCGCCGGGCCCGCTTTGGCCCGCGATTGCGACGGGCCAGATGCCGCGGATGCCAGTGCCCTGCCCGCCCGTGCCGCGGCTGGCGATGCGGCGGCACAGGCGGCGCTGAACCGCCATGCAGACAGATTGGCCAGAGCGCTGGCATCCATCACCAATCTGCTGGACCCGGATTGCATCGTGCTCGGCGGCGGGGTTTCCAACATGGCGCATCTTTATGAACAGCTGCCCGGCCTGATGCGGCCTTATGTGTTCTCAGACCATGTGGCGCCGAATATTGTGAAGGCAAAGCATGGGGATTCATCCGGCGTGCGCGGGGCTGCGTGGCTGTGGCCCGCCAGATGAGAGCCTAATCCGCCGCGGCTTTTCTCTCCGCTGCAATGGTTTCAGCCTTGCGCATAAGCCGCAGGAAATTCCCGCCCCAGATTTTGGAGATTTCTTCCCGCCCATAACCCCGCTTTGCCAGCGCGGCGGTGA
>JAGWIE010000252.1 GCA_028866445.1 Rhodospirillales bacterium
TACGGCCCCGCGATGCTCTGCGCCGAACAGCACACCATCGCCAAACACGCCACCAAGGAAATTGCCTGGCAGCAGGGCGTCAGCGCCACGTTTTTACCAAAATGGCGGGCCGATAAAGTGGGCTCCTCCAGCCATATCCATTGTTCGTTGTTCAAAGATGGCGGCAACGCCTTTCATGATAAAAACCGGCCGCTGGGCATGTCTCAGCTCATGGATCATTTTGTCGCCGGGCTTCTGCGCTACGCGCCCGAATATACGTATTTCATGGCCCCCAACGTCAACAGCTATAAACGCTTCCGCAAAGGCACATTCGCCCCCACCAAAGTGGTCTGGTCGGTTGATAATCGCACGGCGGGCTTTCGCCTTTGCGGTGCAGATAGCAAAGCCGTGCGGATCGAGTGCCGCATTCCCGGGTCTGATGTGAACCCCTATCTCGCGCAAGCCGCACTGCTGGCGGCGGGCATTAAAGGTATTGAGCAAGAGCTGGCTTTGCCTCCACCAACTGGTGGTGATCTTTACGGCCAAAAGCAGGTTGGCGAAATTCCCCGGACGCTGCGCGCCGCCACTGAAACGCTGCGCCACTCCGCCATGTTGCGGGCTGCCATGGGCGATGATGTGATCGATCATTATACCCGTGCCGCGGAAGTTGAACAGGAAGAGTTCGATGCCGTGGTAACGGATTGGGAAATTTCTCGTGGTTTTGAAAGATGCTGATATGAAAGAGCTGACTTGTATTTCCCCGATTGACGGTGCCGTGGTTGCCCGGCGCCAGCCGGCATCGCCGGAAGCGGCCATCGCCAAGGCCAGCGCCATGCGCAAGGCGCAAAAAGCCTGGGCCGCGCGCCCGCTTGAGGAGCGCATCGCCCTGGTGCGCAAAGCGGTTAACCTGATCGGCGAACAGACCGAGCGTATGACCCGTGAACTTGCCCTGCAAATGGGCCGCCCTGTGCGCTATGGCGGTGAATTCCGCGGCTTCAAGGAGCGGACGGATTATATGTGCGACATCGCCGCGGACTCGCTCAAGCCGATGGTGATTGAGAACAGTGCGGCGGCTTTGCGCCAGATTGCCCGCGAGCCTTTGGGCGTCGTGCTGGTTATCGCGCCATGGAACTACCCGTATATGACTGCCATCAACACCATTGCGCCGGCGCTGGTGGCTGGCAATGTCGTGCTGCTCAAACATGCTGAACAAACCTTGATGATTGGTGAGCATTTGGCCGAAGCCTTCCATGAAGCCGGGATTCCGACTGATGTGTTCGACAATATCTTCCTCGACCATGCGGGTTCGGCCGCACTTATCTCCGGCCGTCACGTTAATTTCGTCAACTTCACCGGCTCCGTACGCGGCGGTGCCTCTATCGAGCAGGCGGCGGCGGGCACGTTCATCAATGTCGCGACCGAGCTTGGCGGCAAAGACCCTGCCTACATAAGAGCCGATGCCGATCTCGACGCCGCGGTGGATGGTGCCATGGACGGCGCCATGTTCAATGCCGGCCAGTGCTGCTGCGGTATCGAACGTATTTATGTGCATGAGAGCCTGTTTGACGCATTCGTTGAAAAAGCCGTGGCATGGGTCAAGGCGCTCAAACTGGGCAACCCGCTTGAGGCTGAAACCACCATCGGCCCCATGGCCAATATCCGTTTTGCGAACACCGTGCGCGAGCAAGTCGCCGAGGCTGTTGCCGAGGGTGCCATTGCCCATATTCCCACCATGGCGGCTGATGATGGTGGCGCTTATGTCACCCCCCAAATCCTCACCAACGTCACTCACGATATGAGGGTGATGCGTGAGGAAACCTTTGGCCCGGTTGTGGGTATCATGAAGGTAAAGAATGACGAAGAAGCCATAAGGCTGATGAACGATAGTGATTTTGGCCTCACCGCTTCGATCTGGACTGCGGATTCAGCCGCCGCCGAGGCGATTGGCGCGCGGTTGGAAACAGGCACCGTGTTCCAGAACCGTTGCGACTATCTCGACCCCGCACTCTGCTGGACCGGCTGTAAGGACACCGGCCGTGGCGCGGGCCTCTCGGTGCTGGGCTATATGGCGCTGACCCGCCCGAAATCCTATCATCTCAAAAAGAAAGCCTGACGCATGACCCTCACCGCAAATTGGTCTTACCCCACCGCCATCCGGTTTGGCGCCGGGCGCATTCAGGAGCTTGCCGCCGCCTGCGAAGCGGCCGGAATGAAGCGCCCGCTGCTGGTCACAGATCGCGGCCTCGCCACCCTGCCGGTTACCACCAGCACATTAGGGATTATGGAAGCAGCCGGGCTTGGGCGGGCCTTGTTCGCCGATGTTGACCCCAACCCGAACGAAAAAAATCTCGAAGCCGGTATTAAAGCCTTCATCGCAGGCGGCCATGACGGGGTGATTGCTTTCGGTGGCGGTTCCGGGCTCGACCTTGGTAAGCTCATCGCGTTCCAGGCCCGCCAGACCCGGCCGTTATGGGATTTTGAGGATATCGGCGATTGGTGGACGCGTGCGGACGCATCCGCCATTGCGCCAATTATCGCTGTGCCGACCACCGCTGGAACGGGATCGGAGGTTGGGCGTGCAGGTGTGATCACCAACTCTGTCACGCATGAGAAGAAGATCATCTTCCACCCCAAAATTCTGCCCGTTACCGTTATCGCGGATGCGGAGCTTACCGTGGGTATGCCCAAGGCCATCACGGCGGGCACGGGCATGGATGCGTTTGCCCATTGCCTTGAGGCTTATTCCTCGCCGTTTTTTCATCCCATGTCGCAAGGCATCGCGCTCGAGGGTATGCGGCTGGTGAAGGAATATCTGCCCCGCGCCTATGCCGATGGCAAGGACCTGGAAGCCCGCGCGCAAATGATGGCGGCGGCGATGATGGGGGCGGTCGCGTTCCAGAAGGGATTAGGGGCCATCCATGCCATCAGCCACCC
>JAGWIE010000253.1 GCA_028866445.1 Rhodospirillales bacterium
TGCTTCATCGCCTTGATCTGCGCCGCAGACCCAACGCGGGACACGGAAAGACCCACGTTGATCGCCGGGCGGATGCCCTTGAAGAACAATTCCGTCTCCAGGAAGATCTGGCCATCGGTGATGGAGATCACGTTGGTCGGAATATAAGCAGCAACGTCACCGGCCTGGGTTTCGATCACCGGCAGCGCGGTGAGAGATCCCGCGCCGTAAGCGTCGGACATTTTGGCCGCGCGCTCCAGCAGGCGTGAATGCAGATAGAACACGTCACCAGGGTAGGCTTCGCGGCCCGGCGGCCGGCGCAGCAGCAAGGACATCTGGCGGTACGCCACAGCCTGCTTGGAAAGATCGTCATAGCCGATCAGCGCGTGCATTCCGTTATCACGGAAATACTCGCCCATAGTGCAGCCCGTATACGGGGCCAGATACTGCATCGGCGCCGGATCGGAGGCAGTGGCGGCAACGACGATGGAATATTCCATCACGCCATATTCCTCCAGCGTGCGCACAAGCTGCGCCACGGTGGAACGCTTCTGGCCCACGGCCACGTAGATGCAATAGAGCTTCTTGCTCTCATCGCCGGTCGCGTTAACTGTTTTCTGGTTAATAATGCTGTCGATGATCAGCGCGGTCTTGCCGGTCTGGCGGTCGCCGATGATCAACTCGCGCTGGCCGCGCCCCACGGGCACCAGCACGTCAATGGCCTTGATGCCGGTCGACATCGGCTCATGCACGGATTTACGCGGAATGATGCCAGGCGCCTTGGTCTCGACCAGGCGGCGTTCGGTGGCCGCAATCGGGCCTTTGCCGTCAATCGGGTTCCCCAGCGCATCAACCACGCGGCCCAGCAGCGCCTTGCCCACCGGCACGTCCACAATCTCGCCGGTGCGGGTTACGGTGTCGCCCTCGCGCACGCCCTTGTCGTCGCCAAAAATCACGATGCCGACGTTATCGGTCTCGAGGTTCAGCGCCATGCCCTTCAGCCCGGCATTTGGGAAGCTCACCAGCTCGCCGGCCTGTACATTGGCCAGGCCGAACACGCGCGCAATGCCGTCACCTACGGAGAGGACCTGGCCAGTTTCGGCCACATTGGTTTCGGTGTCGAAATCCGCGATCTGACGCTTCAGAATCTCAGAGATTTCGGCAGGACGGATCTCCATATCAGGCAGCTCCCTTGAGAGAATAATTCAGCCGGTTAAGGCGAGACTTAAGAGTTGTATCGTATAGTTTGTCGCCAATTTGCAGGCGAAGCCCACCTAGCAGCGCCGGGTCGATCTGTTCAACCAGCCGGACGGTGCCATGGCCCGATTCGGCCAAACGGGCGCGAAGCTGGTTGCGCTGGGTGTCGGTAAGTGCATGAGCGGAGGTAACCGTGGCCACAACTTCGCCGCGGCGCGCTGCGGCATAGGCACCAAAACCTTCAATTAGCATCGGCAGGTCACGCAGGCGGCGATTCGCGGCGACAACACCAACGAAATGGCGCACCAGTTCAGAAACACCCTGGGCAGCCAGCGCTTCATCCAGCGCAGGGCCAATTTTGGCAGTATCGGTCAGCGGGTTGGCAATCAACGCGCCAAGCGGCTTGTTCGCCTTGATCAACTGACCAAGCGCATCCATCTGATCGGTCGTCTCGTCCAGCGTGCCACGCTCAGCGGCAAGCGCATAAAGTGCTGCGGCGTAACGCGCGGCAAGGCCGTTCGTACCCATGCCCGTGATTTCGACCAATTTCTTCCCGCCTCTTACTTGCCGTGCTCTGAAATATATTGCCTCTTAGTGAGGCTCGGCGGGGCAGTAACATAGGGTTTCAGGCACAGCAAGGCCATAAGTTGTGTCTTGTTCAAACGCTAGGAAACAGGTGGGTCGCTACAACCCATAAGGGCAGAGCCTAGCTATGCTGGCCCAGTACCGGCAGCACGAAATGCAGCACCAAAACCGCAGCGAACAGCAACGCCAGCCAGCCAAACAGCCCGCCCAGCGTGCGCATCACCATCATAACCAGCAGCGAAACCAGGGTGAGCAGAAAACAAAGCTGCCATTGCGGCTCGATAATGCCGAAAAGGGCCATAATCGTGAGCAAAAAACTATCTACAGCGCCCGCAATGCCCATAACGGTGGCAACGAAATTCGCTACCAACCCACTGAAACTGCCACTGCTTCCCCCCATTTCCGCCTCCTTCGCCTGACTCCACCCCCACCTCAGGCATCCAATTTATAAACGATTGGTTTATTTTTTCAACATTATTTGATTGTCGCACCGAAATTTGATCGGTGAGTCGCGCGGCCGGTCATACGCCACCCAATTCGCCGCGCTTGAGGTATTCCCGCAAGGCGCTTGCACCCCGCATCGTTTCGCCTTAACCCCGGCCTCCGGTTTTGTTCTCAGGGGTTTTTGTCATGTCCTACAGGGTTGCGGTTGTCGGTGCCACCGGTGCGGTGGGGCGCGAGATTCTCAAAACCCTGGCGCAGCGCAACTTCCCTGTTTCCGAGGTTGCAGCGCTGGCTTCTGGCCGTTCCGCCGGGCAGGAGGTCTCCTTCGGTGAGGACAAGGTACTAAAGGTGCAGAACCTGGAGACCTTCGACTTCACTGGCTGGGATATCGCCCTGTTCTCTCCCGGTGCCTCCATCTCCGCCATTCACGCGCCGCGGGCGGGTGCGCAGGGCTGCGTGGTTATCGACAACACCTCGCAGTTCCGGATGGACCCGGACGTGCCGCTGGTGGTGCCCGAGGTGAACCCGCAGGACATCGCCTTGCACACCAAGCGCAACATCATCGCCAACCCCAACTGCTCCACCATCCAGATGGTGGTGGCGTTGAAGCCCCTGCATGACCGCTTCAAGATCAAGCGCGTAGTGGTAAGCACCTACCAATCCGTCTCCGGCGCGGGGAAGGAAGGCATG
>JAGWIE010000254.1 GCA_028866445.1 Rhodospirillales bacterium
GAACAACAAAATGGCGCCCAGCGCCTCGGCGGCGGGCAAATAAGCGGAAAGCCCGAGCAGCAGCACGGAATCGAACACCCCAACCCCACCCGGCAAACCGGACAATACGCCCGCGGCGAAAGCACCCAGATAAATACTTAATGTATGGGGATACCCAAGCCCAGGTGCGGCGGGCAGAACGGCGTGAAGAATGGCACAGGCGCAGCAGATATCGAGGCAGGAAACCACAATTTGCGCGCAAGCAATCCGCGCGCCAGGTAATGCGATACGCTTGCCAAACAGCATTATCGCGTCTCGCTTGCGTGCCGCCAGAACGTAGAACAATGGCACCGCCAGCAATGCCACCCCAAGCCCGCGCAACAAATCAGAAGCCGGGGTGCCGGGGATCGGCACGGAATATGGGTCCACCAGCAGCAATACGCCCATGAGCGTAAAAACGCCGAGTGTAAAATTACTGCCGGACAGAGCCACAATGCGCGCGATGCCGCCGGCCGGCACCTCCCAATGCGCATAAAACCGCAGGCGAATGGCCGCGGCGGTAAGGGCCGCAGCACCCAACACATGGCTCAGCGCATAGGCACAGAAAGAGGCTAGGCCGATGCTGGGGTAGGGCAAATGCGGGCTGCCGCCGCCACGCCGCGCGAAGAACACACCCGGCAGGTCATAGGCCGCCATAATACAAATGGAAGCCGCCAACAGTGCCAGGGCACGAATGACTTTCCATAACGGCGTGGCCAGAAAAGCGGCAAAAACCTGTGCCACCCCAATCTTGGCCAAAACACCATGCAGCCCGAAAGCAATGGCCACCAGCAGCAAAAACCCAAGTGCAGGTGGCAGTAACTTAAGGTGGCGGCGCAAGGTTCAGGCCGCCGCCGCCTCACGGGCGAGGTTTTTTTCAATCAAGGCAATCGTCCGCTCCACGCCATAAAGGGCGATGAACCCGCCAAAACGTGGACCTTCCTGGGTGCCCAACAGCACTTGGTAAAGGCAGTCGAACCACGCCTTCAGCGGCTTGAATTCCTGCTCCTTGCCCACGGCATAAACCAGGTTTTGCAGCCGCTCGGCTTCCGTCTCGCCGGGATATTCCGTCTGCCTGCCACTTGCCAGCCGGTCGCGTAAATCTTCCAGCGCCACGCGCTCGGCCGCATTGGCCACACGGTATTGGCGCTTTGGCGCCACGAAATCCCGGTTATAGGCCACGGCGTAATGCACCAGCTCCGCCAGGAACGGGAAACTCTCGGCATTGGCCTCGGGCATATAGGCGCGGATGAAGCCCCAGAGCATCTCCGCACTATCCGCATTGCTCACCGAGGCGAGGTTCAGCAGCATGGTGAAGCTGATCGGCGACCCCGCATGGTCCGGCAGAACCCCGCCATGAATATGCCAGGCCGGATTGTCATGCGGCGTATCCGCCATGGGCAGGGCCGCGACATAATTGATATAATCATCCGTCGAGCGGGGGATGACATCGAAGAACAGCCGCTTGGCCCGCTGCGGCGCATGATACATGAACTGCGCCAGGCTCTCCTTGGGCGCGTAGGTCAGCCATTGCTCGATGGAAAGCCCATTGCCCTTAGACTTGCTGATCTTCTGACCCTTATCATCCAGGAAAAGCTCGTAAGTGAGCGTCACTGGCGGCTCCTTGCCCAAGGCTCGGCAGATGGAAGAGGAGAGCTTCACGGAGTCGATGAGGTCCTTGCCGGACATCTCATAATCCACATCCAGCGCGTACCAGCGCATCGCCCAATCGGCTTTCCATTGCAGCTTGGCATTGCCGCCCAGCACAGAGGTTTCAAACTTCACGCCGCTGTCCGGGTCGGTCCAGAACACGGTGCCGTGGTCTGCATCAACCTGATCGATGGGTACCTGCATCACCACGCCGGTGCGCGGATGGATCGGCAGGATCGGCGAATAGGTGGCTTTGCGCTCCGCCCCCAGCGTGGGCAGGATAATCTGCACAATCTCGTCATGATGACGCAAAACATGCAGCAACGCCGCGTCGAACCGGCCAGAGGCGTAATAATCACTGGCGGAGGCAAACTCGAACTCAAACCCGAAGGCGCGCAGGAACTCCTGCAGCATGTTGTTGTTATGCGCGCCAAAGCTCTCGAACTTGCCGAACGGGTCAGGGATGCGCGTCAGCGGCTTGCCGAGATATTCCCGCAGCATCTCCTTGTTCGGCACATTGTCCGGCACCTTGCGCAGGCCGTCCATATCATCGGAAAACGCCAGCAGGCGGGAAGGCAGGCCGGTGAGGTCTGTGAATGCCTTGCGCACCCAGCTGGTGCGCGCCACCTCGCCAAATGTGCCGATATGCGGCAAGCCGGAGGGGCCATAGCCCGTCTCGAACAGCGCCTCGGTCTTGCCTTTCTGTTTCAGCCGTTCCGCAATGCGTTCGGCTTCACGGAAGGGCCAGCTCAGCTGGGCGGTGGTATTGTTTTCGCTCATGGTCCGCCTGCTCTAGAGCTTGCCCGGCCCAAATTCAATCGCCCGGCAATTTACGGGTTATCGATCACGCGCGGCAGCCCAGGGCGCCAGGAGGCATCGTCCGGCGCATTCATGGTGTATACATGTACCTTCCGCGCCTCAGGCGACTGAATGATAACCACCGGGTCCGGCGCCTGAAATGCCGCCTCTGCGATATCCGCGCCTAAATCCGGCGGCATGTTACCCAGCCGCCGCCACGCCGCCAGCACCAGGCGCTGATACGGCAAACCAAGGTCTGGCAAAGCCGAATGATAATCGGCGATGGCGTTGTTCCAGGAGCCCGTCTGCGCCTTAAGTTGGGTTAAATATGTGCCCGCATAGGCGGCATTGGTGGCAGGATTAAAAGCATCATCCAGCGAGGCAAAAGCATCAGGGTGGTATTCCAGGCTTACCTGAAAACA
>JAGWIE010000255.1 GCA_028866445.1 Rhodospirillales bacterium
AGCCTGAACCGCTTCTAAAAAGCGACCGCAGAAAACGCTCAGGCCCCGGCCTGGGCGTTTTTTATTGGTTTGGCTACGGCCCTGCCTGGCAGCCGCATTAGCCGGGAGAGCAGCCTGGTCCAAAATTTATCCACCCAGGCCAGCGGCAACGCACAAACCAAAGTGAGCAGAATCGAACAGGCTGCCGCCATAACCGCCGCCCCCGCTATACCCAGCGTGCCCACGCCAGCCATGAACGCAACCGAACCGGCCGAAAGCAATATCGGGCCGTGCAGCAGGTAAATGGGGAAAGAAAGCAGCCCCAGCCACACCGCCCAGCTGCCGGAAAACACCCGCCGCGTGGCTGGGTTGCCCAGTAGCACCACAATAATAAGTGCGGCTCCGGCATCCCAAACATAATGGCTGTATGTGGCGGAAAGCAGTTGTTTCAGCGGCGCGTGAATGAGCAGGTTTTGTTCATAGGTGAAGCTGAACAGATAAAGCCCCAGCCCGCCAAGCGCCATGGCCGCCTTGTTGCCCAGCACCGGCAATTTTTCCTCAGCGAAGAGCATGGCCAGCACCGTGCCCACCAGAAAATCCGCCAAATAGGTGAATGGGTAGCCGGTTCCAGCCACGTAAATCCCCAACGCCACCAACCCCAGCCTTATGCCCCAATTGCCAATAGCGAACAGAACCGGGGCGGCGAAGAAAATGGCGAAGGAGCCGAACAGTTCGATTCGCATGGTCCAGAGTGGGGAATCAAACTTTACCTCGCCCCGGGTGAACACGTTCACCAACCCTTCGCGCAGCGCGCCCTCCCAGGAAAGATGCCCAGGCCGGATTGGCGAATTACCATGGCTGGCCAGCCACCCGGCACCTATGACATGCGCGGCTTGCTTATATTCATGGCCGGACCAGCTAATGAGCGCGAAGGCGAACAGGCAGGCGATGACAGTAAGGCCGGCAAGGCGAGGCCAGCGTTTCAGCAGCGCCACAACAACGCGGGAAATCCGCCGGTCGCGCCCGAAAGGCAGGCTGAGAATAAAGCCTGACAGCACGAAAAATACCGCCACCGCCGCGCCGCCGTTCAACATACCCAGGGCAAACTGCGTGATTGTGCCCAGCGCACCATACCCATGCGGCACCACCCCTACACCCTTGGGCGTGAAAGCCAGCACCAGATGGTAAAGAACCACTATCGCAGCGGCAATGCCGCGCAGCCCCTCCAAAGGGACCAGTTTCCGCCCATTCTCCACCATGGGGCATAGGTGGCAGATACGAGCCGGAAAAACAGCTTTCCAGCCCGTGGCGTTTTGTTAACCCCTTGCGATATCGTGTTTATACCGCAAGGGTAGAGGCGCCTCCCGGTTCAGGCGGCGCGCTTTTCCACGTCTTCGGGAGACATGCGGACCAGCGCGGTATAGTCGTTGAGCAGCGTTTCAGTGAGCTTGGCCGGGGTGTAATTCACCGCCGTGCCAATCTGGCGTACCGGAGTAATCTCAGCCGCGGTGCCGGTGAGGAAACATTCGCTAAAGGACGTAAGTTCTTCCGGTTTAATGTGGCGCTCAATCACCTCGATGCCCCGCGCTTTGGCGAGTGAAACCACTGTTTGCCGGGTGATGCCATTCAGGAAGCAATCGGTAATCGGGGTGTGCAGCTTGCCATCCTGCACAAAAAAGATGTTGGCGCTGGTGCCCTCCGCCACAAATCCGTCCCAGGTGTACATCAACGATTCTTCATAGCCCTCGGCCTCGGCCTTGTGCTTGGAGAGCGTGCCGATCATGTACAGCCCCGCCGCCTTGGAGGCGACCGGTGCCGAGAGGGGGTGGGGGCGGCGCCAGTCAGACACGTTGAGGCGGATGCCCTTCATGCGGTCCGCGCCGAAATAATCCGGCCAGGTCCAGCAGGCGATCATCAAGTGGATTTTGGTCTGCTGGGCGGAAACGCCAAGCTGCTCCGAGCCGCGCCAGGCAAGCGGGCGAATATATGCGTCTGTCAGATTGTTCGCGGCCATCACCTCGGCGCAGGCCTGGTTGATCTGCTCGCGGGTGAAGGGAATCTCGAACCCGAGCAGGCGGCCGGAGGCGATCAAACGGTCTGTATGGGCATTCAGTTTGAAGATATTGCCGCCATAGGCGCGCTGGCCCTCAAACACGGCGGAGGCATAATGCAGACCATGGCTGAGCACATGCAGCTTCGCCTCACGCCAGGGAATGAGCTTGCCATCCCACCAGATAAAGCCGTCACGATCGTCGAAGGGCACGAGCGCCATGGTCAAATGTCTCCGGTTGCGATACTATTTCTAAACGGTCTAAACTTGCGCAAAACTCAGCCGAAACTACACTTCATTGCGGCCAAACAGTGGTTATTGAAATTGCCATGCCTAACCCATCGACTCAACCCTACCCGGCCAGCAAACGCGAAACCCTGCCCAGCGCCCCGCACGCGGCACCCGGAACCGGGCTTTTGTTCCTGCGGGAAGATGAACTTCGTGCCGCACAAGACATGCTTTTTTTCGCATTGCGGGATTTAACCGGCCCGGCGGACGCCATTCTGGCGGGATTCGGATTTGGCCGGGCACATCATCGCTGCCTGCATTGGATCGCCCGCCGGCCAGGGCTGAATGTGGGGGAGCTGCTCTCCATACTCGGCATTACCAAACAAAGCCTCACCCGCGTGCTCGGCCCGCTCATCCGCGATGGATATGTTGTTCAGGTGCCGGGACCGAAGGATCGGCGCCAGCGCTTGCTCAACCTGACAGAAAAGGGTGTGGCGCTTGAACGGCAATTGTTCGAGACCCAGCGCGAACGCCTGTTGGTAGCGTATCGTGAGGCTGGTGGCCAAGCTGTAGAGGGCTTCAAACGCGTGATGCGCGGGCTGATCAGCCC
>JAGWIE010000256.1 GCA_028866445.1 Rhodospirillales bacterium
TTTTTGCCCAAAAACGACTTGCTCTCGCTGGAGGAGCTGGAGCGGCTCTGCAAAACATTCATCCGCATGGGCGTGACCAGGCTGCGGCTAACGGGCGGTGAGCCGCTGGTGCGGCGGAATGTGATGAGCCTGATCGAGGGGTTGGGGCAGTATCTGGGCAATGGGCTGGAGGAGCTGACGCTCACCACCAATGGCTCGCAACTGGCCAAACACGCGCAAGGGCTGGCGCAGGCGGGGGTGCGGCGCATCAATGTCAGCCTGGACACGCTAGATGACGCCAAATTCGCGCGCATCACCCGCTGGGGGCGCTTGGAGCAGGTGCTGGAAGGCATTTCCGCTGCGAAAGCCGCTGGACTCGCTATCAAGATTAACATGGTGGCGCTGAAGGGCGTGAACGATGATGAGTTCGACACCATGCTGGAATATTGCGGGCGCGAGGGGTTGGATCTCTGCCTGATTGAGACCATGCCGATGGGCGAGGTGACACACCGCGAGGAAACCCATCTACGGCTGGCGGATGTACGCGCTGACCTTAGCGCACGCTGGACGCTGCTTGCCAGCGATTACGCCACGGGCGGCCCCGCGCGGTATGTAACCGTGGGGGAGACGGGCCAGAGGCTCGGTTTTATAACCCCGTTCAGCCATAATTTCTGTGAATCCTGCAACCGCGTGCGGCTTACCTGCACAGGCACGCTTTATATGTGCCTGGGCCAGGAAGATGCCGTGGATTTACGCAAAGCCTTACGTTCCAGCAACGATGACGTGGCGCTGGAAGCAGCGATAAACCGGGGCATTGCAGCGAAGCCCAAAGGGCATGATTTTGATATCCGCCGGGTGGCGGTGCCGCGTCATATGTCCGTTACGGGGGGGTGACAGACATATTTTGCCGCGCATCCGGCAAGGAAAATACTAACTGAGGTGCGAATTCGTTCCTCAACCGCTTTCAGGCTGGGCATGGCACGGAAACCGGACAATGTGCTGAACAGAAAATCCCCCAACGCCATGCCGAACAGCATGGAAGCAGATTCCCGCGCTTCCTCCCGCGTGGCACCATGGGCAAAGGCGAGTTCCAGCAGGCAGTTTTCAATATGAGAATGCGCTTTGCGCATACGGGTCGAGAGAAAGATATTGCTGAATTCCGGGTTGTGCCCGTATTCCGTAATCACCATGCGGCTGATGGCGATCTGTACGGGGTCCAGCAGGAATTTCGCCAGGCAAAGCAGGTTGTTGCAAAGCGTTTCCTCAACCGGTTCATCCGGCACAGGGGTTGGAAACTGCACCTTGGATTTGCGGTGCGCCAGCAACTCGGCGAATAATTCAACCTTGGAGTCCACCAGCGTGTAGACAGTGCGTTTGGACATGCCGGCCTGCCGGGCGATATCCGACATTGTTGCGTTGTGGTAGCCTTTTGATAGAAAGACGGTTTGCGCGGCGGCCACAAGGCTTTCCATGCGCGGGTTTAAGCTAGCCTCTGGCGCGGGGTTGGGCTCGGAGCGGGGCGGACCGTTGGGTTCCATGGCAGGCATTATATTGCGCGCCAAGTAAACTCTCAAGTTTTCAGTAATCCTATTTTGTAAAAAATATGCAGCTTGACGTGGTGAAAAAACGCCTTTAGCTGCGAATTATGAAACCACAAGGTTTCCGTAATGGGATTTGCCTCTCGGCTTTAACGTTCGCCCTGGCGGGATGTGCGGTAGGGCCTGATTATCATCATCCCGCAGCGCCGGACGTGGCGCTTACGCCCAACCCACTTCCTTCATCTACCGCGAAAGCTGGGGACCTGGCACAAAATTTTGTGCCAGGGGCAGATATTCCAGGCGATTGGTGGCATTTGTTTCAGTCTCCGCAGCTTGATATGCTGATTGCGGGAGCGTTCAAAAACAACCCCAACCTGACCGCGGCGCAGCAGACATTGCTGGAGGCGGAAGAGAATGTGCGCGCCGCGCAAGGCAGCTTGCTGCCGACGCTTTCCGGCAGTCTTGGCGTGCAGCGGGACAAAGGCTCAGGTGCCGGGCTGGCCGCGTTTGGCAATGGCAGTGCTGGCGCGACCTCACTTCCAGCTTATACGCTCTACAATGCCTCGCTTTCGGTCTCCTATTCGTTGGATGTGTTTGGCGGCGAGCGGCGGCAGATTGAAAACATAGCCGCCCAGACTGACTATGCGCGTTGGCAGTTAGAGGCTGCGTATCTGACCCTCACCGCTAATATCGTCACCGCGGCGGTGAACGAAGCCTCTCTCAACGCGCAAATTCAGGCGACGCAGAATCTGGTCGGCTATGAAACGCAGTTGCTTTCCATCTTGCAAACCCAGGTGAGCCTGGGCGGTGTGGCGCAGGCGCAGGTGTTGCAGCAGCAAGCCACGCTAGCGCAGCAGGAAGCGACATTGCCGCCGCTTGAATCTCAGCTTGCCCAGGCGCAGAACCAGCTTGCCGCTTATGCCGGGCAGTTTCCGGGCAATTTCCATCTGCAGAGCTTTACGCTGGATGATTTGACACTGCCCACGAATATTCCCGTGAGCCTGCCCTCGGCCATTGTGGCGCAACGGCCGGATATTGCGGCGGCGGCGGCGCAATTGCACGAGGCTTCGGCCAATGTGGGCGTGGCGGATGCGAATTTGCTGCCGCAGATCAAGCTCACTGCCCAGGTGGGGCATGAATCGCTGACGCCGGATACGCTTTTCACACCACAAACATTGCTGTGGAATATGGTGGCGGGCATCACCCAGCCGATTTTTGAGGGCGGGCAACTTCTGGCGCAGCGCAAAGCCGCTATCGCTGCCTTGCAGGTGGCGGGCGCGCAATATCAATCCACAGTGATTTCAGCGTTTCAGAACGTGGCGGATGCATTGGCGGCGTTGCAGTATGA
>JAGWIE010000257.1 GCA_028866445.1 Rhodospirillales bacterium
ACCCAGCCATGCGCCGCCCGTGCCGCGGCACGAGCCTTCGCGATCTGCGGTCCCGCTTCCGCAAGGGGGCCGGAATAAATCATCTGCCTTTCCAAGCCCAGATAAGCGCCCCACCAGATGGTGATGCCTTCCGGTGCCAATGCCTCGAACGCGCATCCGGCATCCAGCATCACTACCAGCGTATCCACGCAAGCTGGCCAACCCGCTTCGCGCAATTGCCGCCCTGTGGTGACCAGAAAAGGTTCGCCGATCTCGTTCAGCACCATGGCATGGGCAGCGGTAAGCCCCTGGATGGCGGTGATACCGGGAATAACCCTCACCGCCACCTCCAGCCTTGCCGCGATACGCAATGTGCTGTCGTAAAGCGAGGGGTCGCCCCAGACCAGCAGTGCCGCCTCGCCGCCCTCCGGCAGTTCGCGGTTTAAAATAACCTGCCAGCATGTGGCGATTTCATCGTGCCATTCATCCACTCCGGCGCGGTAATCCGGGTTTCCGGCATCACGCACCGGCAGGTCGAATTCCACCAGCTTTGTGCTGGGGTTGTTCAAAACATCGGCGCAGAGCCGCCGTCTGAGCTCCACCAGATCACCTTTCTCCACGCTCTTGCGCGGGATCAAGATGAGCGCGGCTTGGTTGATGGCCTTCACGGCTTCCAATGTTAAATGGTCCGGATTGCCGATGCCGATGCCGATGAGGCTGATCCGGGTTCTCATGCCGCCGAGGCCGAAATCAGATGGAAAAAGCTACCGCTTACCCGGCCCCGGTGGGAGCCGGTTTCGGGCATTATTGTGCCTTGCGCATCTCGCACTTCGGCTAATGGCGGGTCCGGCTGGGCCAATATGCTGGCGTAATGAAACTCATGCCCGGCCAAAGCAGCCCCTGCCTCATGCCCGGGCATGGGGGCCAGCAACGCCGCGCGCCGGTAACCCAGATGCATTTTCCGTTTTTGGAAAGACGTGATGAGCCCCAGCATCCCCGCCATCTGGTGCGCGGCGCCGCTGGCATCAACTAAAGTTTCGCCCAGCACCATGTAACCCCCGCATTCGCCATGCACAGGGCGGGTTGTGGCGAAGGTTTTCAATCCGGCCAGGAAATCTGCCGCCGCGGCGATTTTGCCCGCGTGCAATTCCGGGTATCCGCCTGGCAACCAGCAGATATCCGCGTCGCCAGCGGGGGCTTCATCGGCCAGCGGCGAGAAGGGAAGAATCTCAGCACCCATTTCCCGCCATCCCGCTAGTAGATGCGGGTAGAGAAACGAAAACGCCTCATCCCGCGCCAGGGCGATGCGCTGGCCAGGCGGGGTGATGGGCAACGCGGTGCCATTCAAAGCCTGCCCGGCGGCGGCAGCGCGCAATGCGGGCAGGTCGCAATGCTGCTCCACCAGGTCAGCCGCGCTTTCCAGCAGCGCCTCCAGTTTCGGCAATTCCGCCGCCTGCACCAGGCCGAGATGCCGCTCCGGCAACGCAACATCATCCCGCCTCGGCAGCGCGCCGAACACGCGAATGCCCGCCTCTTCCATGCCCGCGCGCAGCAGCGCCTCGTGCCGGGGGCTCGCCACCCGGTTCAGCACTACGCCCGCGATGTTCACGCCGGGCCGGAAGTGGGCGAACCCTGATGCCACCGCCGCCGCGCTTTGCGCCTGGCCGCGGGCATCCAGCACCAGCACCACCGGCCAGCCCATGAGAGCCGCGATATCCGCCGAGGCGCCGGTGCCGGTGGCCCCTTTCACCGCCACGCCATCGAACAGCCCCATCGAGCCTTCCGCCAGGGCAAATTCCGTGTTTTGCCGGGTGAGTGCCGCAATCTGCCCCTCCGCCATCGCCCAGCTATCGAGGTTGAAGCAATCCCGCCCGGTGGCCGCCGCCAGAAACGCCGGGTCGATATAATCCGGGCCGGATTTGAATGGCTGCACGGCCACACCCTGCCGCGCCCAGGCCCGCGCCAGGCCCAAGGTGACCGTGGTTTTGCCAGCACCCGAGGCCGGAGCGGCGATCAGCAGCCCTTTCATTCCGGGAAACGCGGGTTGGTGCCGGTGGGGCGGTAGCGGCGGTCGTAATCCGCCGCATAAAGCCGGGAGCGTTCAAATTCTTCCGCCCCCAGCACGCGCCCCACCAGAATCAGCGCCGTGCGGTCCATCTCCGGTGCCATCATCGCTTCAACGGTTGCGAGCGTGCCGCGTAGCACCCGCTCATCCGGCCAGGAGGCACGCCAGACCACTGCCACCGGGCAATCAGCCCCGTAAAACGGTATCAGCTCTGCCACCACATCTTTGAGGCGATGAATGGAGAGATGCAGCGCGAGCGTTGCCCCGGTGGCGGCGAAGGCGGCGAGGCTCTCGCCCGCTGGTAATGGCGATGCCCGCCCGCCGATGCGCGTGAGCACTAGGGACTGGGCGACCCCCGGTAGGGTGAGTTCCGCGCCCAAAGCGGCGGCGGCGGCGGCGAAGGACGGCACCCCCGGCGTCACATCATACGCAATGCCCAACGCTCGTAAGCGTTGCAATTGCTCGCCCATCGCCGACCAAACGGAGAGATCCCCCGAATGCAGCCGCACTACATCCTGCCCTTGCGCCTGAGCGGTTTGGATTTCCGCGATGATCTCATCCAGAGACATCGGCGCGGTGTTCACAATCCGCGCGCCTGCCGGGCAATGCGCCAGCACCCCCTCCGGCACTAGCGAGCCAGCGTAAAGGCACACGGGCGAGGCGGCGATGAGGTCCCGCCCGCGCAGTGTCAGCAAATCCGCCGCCCCTGGCCCAGCGCCAATAAAATGCACGGTCATAAAACGACACTCCATTGCACCACCGGTCGGGCGGGCACCCAGCCGCGCATCCGGCCCAAAGGTTGCGCCTCGGC
>JAGWIE010000258.1 GCA_028866445.1 Rhodospirillales bacterium
AAGGCGCTGCTTGCGGTGCATGGCGCGGCGCTGGCCAAGGCAGCAGAGGCCAATAACATCACCATCGCTTACGAAGCGGCGGTGGCGGGGGGGATTCCGGTTATAAAAGCCCTGCGCGAGGGGCTGGGGGCAAATAAAATCTCCCGCGTGGCGGGGATTTTGAACGGCACCTGCAATTACATACTCACCATAATGCGTGAAGAAGGCCGGGGCTTTAGCGATGTGCTGGCTGACGCGCAAAAGCTTGGCTATGCCGAGGCAGACCCGAGCTTTGACATCGACGGCGTGGATGCGGCGCATAAACTCGCCATTCTGGCCGGGCTCGCCTTCGGGGTAAGGATCGATTTTACAAGCCTGCATATCGAGGGCATCCGCCGGGTTTCCGCGCTGGATATCTCCTTCGCGCAGGAGCTTGGCTACCGGATTAAGCTGCTGGGCATTGCCGAGGAGACCGAGGCGGGCATTTCGCTGCGGGTGCACCCCACCATGGTGCCGGTTGAAAAACCGATTGCCACCGTGGATGGTGTTTTCAATGCCGTGCTGCTGGAGGGTGATTTCTCCGGCCCGGTGTTTTTGCGCGGGCGCGGGGCGGGCGAAGGCCCGACGGCGAGTGCTGTGGTGGCGGATTTGATCGACCTTGCCCGCGGCATTCATGTGCCGGTTTGGGGTATGGAGGAAAGCGCGCTGGGGCAGGCGCGGATTGTACCCATGGCGGAGCTGGAAAGCGCCTATTTTCTGCGCCTGATGGTGGTGGACCAGCCAGGCGTGCTGGCGGATGTGACCGCGATTTTGCGTGACCACGGCATTTCGCTGGAGAGCATGTTGCAGCATGGGCGCGCACCCGGTGAGGCCGTGCCGATTGTGCTGGTAACGCATGAAACGCGCGAGGCGGCGGTGAATGAGGCGCTGGTGAATATCGCCAAACTGCCCGCCGTGCTGGAGCCGCCGGCGCTGATCCGCATTGAACCCAAGTAAGGAGCCCAAGATGACCGAACGCCGCCTTGAAGATGTATCGGACCGCAATTTGGCGCTGGAGCTGGTGCGGGTGACGGAAGCGGCGGGCATTGCTGCTTCCCGCTGGATTGGTCGGGGCAAGAAGAACGAAGCCGATGGCGCGGCGGTTGAAGCGATGCGCAAGGCGTTCGACACGGTGGCGATCGACGGCACCGTGGTGATCGGCGAGGGGGAGATGGACGAGGCGCCGATGCTGTATATCGGTGAGAAAGTGGGTTGCGGCGGGCCGGCGATGGATATTGCCGTGGACCCGCTGGAAGGCACCACCATCACCGCCAAGGGTGGGCCAAACGCTATTGCCACCGTGGCGCTGGCCGAGCGCGGCAATTTTCTGCACGCGCCGGATATTTATATGGACAAGATCGCCGTGGGCGGCGGGCTGCCGGATGGCGTGATCTCGCTGGATGCGCCGGTGAAGGAAAATTTGAAGAATCTGGCGCTGGCGAAGGGTATCGATATCTCCGAGCTGATGGTTTGTATGCTCGACCGTGACCGCCATGCGGAGACCATCGCCAAAATCCGCGAGGCGGGGGCGCGGATTCTGCTGCTGGGTGATGGCGATGTGGCAGGGGTTATCGCCGCCTCGCTGCCTGGTGGCGGGGTGGATATGTATCTGGGCTCCGGCGGCGCGCCGGAGGGTGTGCTGGCGGCAGCGGCGTTGCGCTGCACCGGCGGGCAGATGCAGGGGCGGCTGATGTTCGAGGATGACGCGCAGATTGAACGCGCGCGCGGCATGGGTATTACCGACTCGAGCCGCATCTATACGCTGAACGAGATGGCCAAGGGCGATGTGATGTTCGCCGCCACGGGTGTTACCTCCGGCGCCATGCTGGCCGGCGTGCGGCGCGTGGGCCAGAGCGCAGTGACCCATTCCATCGTCATGCGTTCAAAGTCTGGCACAGTGCGCTATGTGGAGGGGCACCATAATTTCGCGAAGAAGAATTTGGGGGTTTAAACTTTAAAGCACCCGCATCAACGCGACGAATTCTTCCACGCTGAGGGTTTCGGCGCGGCGGGAGGCATCTATGCCCGCTTTGGCGCAGAGGGTTTCGCCGCCCAGTGGCTTCAGCGCGCCGCGCAGCATTTTGCGGCGCTGGCCAAACGCGGCGGCGGTCAGGCGTTCCATGGCTTTCAACTCGTCGCGGCTGGGCTGCTCAGCGCGGGGTTTCAGGCGGATGAGGGCTGATTCCACCTTCGGCGGCGGGGCGAAGGCGCTGGCGGGAATGTGCATCAGCATCGTCACTTCGCACAGCCATTGCGCCAGCACGGAAACGCGGCCGTAAGCGCCAGAATTGGGCTGGGCACAGATGCGTTCCGCCACCTCAAGCTGGAACATCAGCGTCATTGAATGATACTCCGCCGCCTGTTGCAGCCAGTTCACCAGCAGCAGCGTGCCGATATTGTAAGGCAAATTCGCGACGATGGCGCGCGGGGCAGCCACCAAGGTGGGTAGATCCGCCTTTATGGCATCGGCCTCGATGATGGTGAGCCTTTGCGTGGTGGCGGCGAGGGCGGTGATGGCGGCGACGGCGCGCTTGTCATATTCAATGGCGGTGACATGCGCTGCCTTTGTTTCCAGCAACGCGCGCGTGAGGCCGCCTGGCCCTGGCCCGACTTCAATAACATTTACCCCTTCTAGATTACCCGCGGCAGCGGCGATGCGCGAAAGCAAGGCAGGGTCCAGCAAAAAATGCTGGCCGAGGGATTTGTCCGCCCGGAGGTCGAACCGGCGGATGGTTTCCGCCAGCGAGGGTAATATTAATTCAGCCATGGCCGCTTGTTAGCCGATGCCGGACCGTGGCAACAGAGACATGTGGATAACGCAAACGGC
>JAGWIE010000259.1 GCA_028866445.1 Rhodospirillales bacterium
TTTGTTTTCCGCCGCCGCGTCTCCCGAGACTTCGCTACCATGGAAGTTAGCCATAAACGCTTCCGCCCCGCGGTGGAAAACGAGGTGATCACCACTTCGCAACCGGATATTTCCGCCATTCGCAGCGAAGTCCGCGCGGTGCTGGAAGCAGCGGCGCCTGCCGCGCCGCAACAGCCTGCGCCCGAGGCGAAATTGCTTTGGACCGAAGCAGACCGCCTTGCGGTACTATCACTCGCTGGTGCCAGCCCCGCGTCGGGCCTTGCCTTGTTAAAGCGGTACAGCATCGGCACGCTCATTGCAGCGCCTGGGCATCCATTTCGTGTGGTAGAGGGAGGAATTGAAATTCTGCCCCTACCGGATGGCTTTAGGGCCGCAGCTCCCTTGGTTGCCCTGCTGCGCGCCAAGCTCGGCCAAGGCGAGCGTATCGCTTTTCATACCGAAACTGGCCTCTCCGGCGCGGCCGCCCTGCTGGCGGCGCGCTTCTCCAGCCGTCAGCCAAGCCGGACTTAATCCCTGCACGCCGCAGCGCAGGGCGGCGTTGCAAAGAATATCTATCTTTCCGGCGTTTTTCATGTTTCCAGGGAGAAGATGCCCAAGCCAGACGAACTTCTGTTTGCCCTGAAAACCTATTCCGGCGCGATGCTGGCGTTTTATATTTCCTGCTGGCTGGGGCTGGATAACCCCTATTGGTCAATGGCGACGGCATTTATCGTGGCGCATCCTTTTGCCGGCGCCATGCGCTCCAAGGCGTTGTACCGCTTTTTCGGAACGCTTATCGGCGGTACCGCGGCGGTTATCATGGTGCCCAATCTGGTGAACGCGCCTGTGCTGCTCTGCATCGCCCTGGCGCTATGGGTTGGGCTTTGCCTCTACATCGCGTTGATGGACCGTTCCCCGCGCGCGTACACCTTCATGCTCTCAGGCTATACAGCGGGCATCATTGGCTTTCCAGCCGTCACCGACCCTAGCCATATATTCCAGACCGCACTCACACGCTGCGAGGAAATCACACTCGGCATTGTCTGCACCACCATGATCGGCACGATCATTCTGCCGCGCTCGCTAGGGCCGGTGCTGGCGCGCCGTATTTCCTCCTGGGTGCAGCCCGCCGTGGAGTGGGCAAGTGCCGCCCTGGCAGGAGAGGGCGAAGCCCAGCCCGCGCGGGATGCGCGAAGCCGCCTTGCCTTTGAGGCAACTGACGCCGCAATGATGGTTTCTCAGCTCGCTTACGATATTTCACATCTGCAATCAGCCGTACGGCAGGTGACCCGCCTGCGCCTGTATGTGATCAGCCTGATGCCGATTCTGGCTTCCATCGGCCAGCGCGTGGCGGAGCTGCAGCGGATAGGCGGCCTTACCCCAGCCGCGCAAGCCGTACTCACCCGTACCGATGAATGGATGAAAGCTGGAAAAGCCGAAGATGCAGACCCGCTGCTGCTTGATATTCAGGCGATGGAACACGAGCCGCCGGATTGGGCGGGCCTGCTGCGTGCCAGCCTTGCCGTGCGGCTGGAGGAGATGGTGCGCATTGTGCATCACTCGAGGCTGTTGCGACGACATCTGACAGATGGCACCCCGACCCCGGAAACCCCCTCGGCAGAAGCGGAATACATCGCGGTGATGCGGGAAAACCACGACCACAAGCTGGCATTTCTTTCGGCGTTCTCGGCAGCTCTCGCCATTTTATTGGTGTGCTTTATCTGGATAGAAACCGCCTGGGCATACGGCGCGGGGGCGGCTATCCTCGTTGCCGTCGCCTGCTCGTTTTTCGCGGCACAGGATGACCCCGCCCCGGCTATCGCGTTGATGCTGCGTAATGGCGTGACGGTGATTGGCGGAATTTTTGTCTTCAGTTTCGCTGTTTTGCCGGTAATAACCAGCTTCGGCGAGCTTTATCTGGTTCTGCTGCCCGTGGGGCTCATCATCGGCGTACTCGTCTCCCGCCCGGCCACGTTCGGCACCGGCATGGTCATCGGCGCGATTGGCGCCACCCAGCTCGCCTTGAGCAATGGTTACGATGTGAATTTCATCAAATTTGCTGATAGTTCTTTCAGCCTGATCGTCGGCCTTGGCAGCGCGCTGGTTATCACACGGCTGATCCGCTCGGTTGGTGCTGCCTGGAGCACGGAGCGGCTGATGCGCGCCAATTGGCGCGATGTAGCCGCAGCGGCGGAGGCCAGCACGCCACTAGACCGGGCCGCCATGACCGGCATAATGATGGACAGGTTGGGGTTAATGATGCCGCGCCTGGCCGCTGTTGCCTCCGGCGCGGACAGTGCCGCCTCCGGCACACTATTGGATTTACGTGTGGGCCTGAACATGATCGGGCTGCATCGCGAGCAATGGCGCCTGCCCGCCGCCGCGCGTGCAGGCAGCCAACTCATCTTTCATCGCCTTGCCGCTTTCTATCGTGCCGGTCCGCGCAACCCGGCACCGCCTGGCCTTATCCATGCGCTCGACGAAACGATATGCGCGCTTACGGGCGACGCCTCGGCCTACCGCGAAGCGTTGATGATCCTCTCCGGCCTAAGGTCGGTGCTTTATCCCGATGCGCCACCACCGGATTTCGCACTGCTCACCTCTGAACTGGCCACCACATGATCGGTGAAATTAACATTTATGGCGTGCTGTTCCCGCCTCTGCTCATCTGGATTTTCTTCGCGCTGCTGCTCTCCATAGCCGTGCGGCGCGTACTCTCTCTGCTGGGTGTTTACCGTTTCATCTGGCACCGCCCGCTCTTCGACCTTTGCCTGCTCATCATGCTCACCGGGCTTATCAGCCTGGCGGCCAACCATTATTTTTAAGTTCGGAATGCCATGAAACCCGTTTCCCTCATCTACC
>JAGWIE010000260.1 GCA_028866445.1 Rhodospirillales bacterium
CGAAATTGCGTGTTCCGCACGAGGGTGAGGCCGGAGAGCATGTCATGCGCGGTTCGGTGGCGCGGATTGACGAAGGCCAACAGGAAAGGCAGGCCCGCCAGCACGAAGCTGAGCCAGAGCAGCAAGGTCCATACAAAGGCCTGGGCGAGAGTGGGGTGCTCCAGTGTCGCATCCTGCCGCACGGCCAGTCCCGCCAGGCGCTGGCCCGGTGTGGCACCAGTGCCGCCTATCAACAGCGTGTAATAAAGCAGCGGTAGCCAGGGCAGAATATGAAACGCCAGCCAGCCGAAGCCGAGTGTAAGCACGCCGAAAATCGCGATGGCGATCGCCATGGCCCAGAAGAACAGCGCGATCCCGAGCATGTCGAAAATAAACGCGGCACAGCGGCGCGGGATCACCCCGTGGGAAAGTGCGCGGTCAGGTGGCAGTGGGGGGTAGAAGGCGGTCTGGCTCATGGCCTGATTCTGCGCTTTTTTGTGCTGAAGACGCAAGAGCCACGATGGTTGCCAGACATGCCGCCAGCAACGGGGCGTATAAAAACCAGTGGGCCGCGGGGGAGAGCAATAGCCAGGGGGCCAGATAAGCCACGATGCCCAGAGCCAGCGCGCGCGGGCCGGGGATCGCCTCCATGGCCAGGGCCATGGCCGCGATAACCGCAATGCTGTCATAGGCATAGGCGTGCGGCTGGGCGAGGAAGGTGGCGATGAGCGTGATGGCCACCGCCAGCCGGTAAGGGGCACGCCGCGCGGCCCAGATGGTGAGCAGAACCATACCGATGCCACAAATGGCCTGGGCAACCCATGCCATCTTCTGGCTTACGCCCAGCACCACGAGGTTTGCGGCGGGGGTGACGATGATGTTGAGGTTAAGCGCCTTCGCGGCGTCGAAATAACTGCTTTGGTAAGCGGGCAGTGTGTGCCACCACAGCGCCCATAAATTTGCGGGAAGAACCACGCAGGAGAGCCCGTTTAACAGCAGGGCGGTGGCGGACGCTGAAAAAATGGCACGCCAATCCCCCCGCGCCAGCAGCAAGAAGGGTAGCAACACGCCAAGCTGGGGCTTCAAGGTGAGCAGCCCGAAGCAAACCCCCGCCAGAACTGGCCGCTGGGGCAGGCAGGCAAAACCCGCCAGCAGCAAAGCGGTGGTGAAGAAAGCGGTTTCCCCGGTGGTGGCGCAGATGAGTGCCGCCGGGCAAGCCAGAAGCCCGGCCAGTACGGCCCATGGCCTAGCAGGAAACATGGCGCGCAGGCTAACGGCAAGGGCTAAGCAGCCAAGTGCTGTCCATAATAATTCCGCCGGGAAGAAGCCCAGGAATTTCAGCCAAAAAAGCGCCAGCAGCAGCGTTGGCGGGTATAAATACGGGTAAAAACTATGAAACCCCGGATAAAGATGTTGTTGGAACGCCGTGAGGGCCGCCGCATTGTAAAGCTGCCCAGCCGGGTGCGCCACGACAAAGCGCGGGAACGACCAGAACGCCATGAAGTCACTGTTCAGCCGGGTTTGGGCGCCCAGCAGTGCGGCCAGCGCGGTTATGTTCAGAACCAGGCTTGCGGCCACCATAATGGTGATCATCCGCCCGGCAAAGTTGGTTGTGGCGCGTTGCGGCATCATCTATGGCCATAAGCCAGGATTTTCCTGTGGTCGAGAGAGGAAGCGGTTGATGGCGCGGGCAGGGTCGGTCAATTATCTGTTGGGCACGCGCTTTTATAAAATGGCCTTTGTCGAATTCGGCAACCCCGCTGCGCCGACGGTGGTTTGTGTGCATGGGCTAACCCGCAACGGCCGCGATTTTGATGCGCTGGCGGAAGCATTGTCGGATCGTTTCCATGTCGTCTGTCCGGACTTACCAGGGCGGGGCAAATCAGACTGGCTACCGGACGGTCTTTCCTATCAGCCACCCACTTACGCGGTTGCGCTGGCGCATCTGCTGGCACAGATCAACAAGCCGGTTTCGTGGGTCGGCACCTCGCTGGGCGGCATTTGCGGCATGATGATCGCCGCCGCGCAGAACACGCCAATCACCCGGCTGGTGCTGAACGATATCGGCCCGCATATTCCCGCCGCCGCCCTGGCGCGCATCCGCGACTACATGGTGGCCGCACCGGAACGCTTCGCCTCACTCTCGGCACTGGCGAAACATTTACGCGAGGTTCATGCGCCGTTTGGCAAACTCTCGGAGGCTGAATGGGCACATCTGGCCCGGTTTTCCGCCCGGCAAGTGATGGACCCGTCTGGCGAGGGCAACAGCATTGCCATGCATTACGACCCGAAGATTGTGGAGCCTATTCGCGCCACCGTGCCGCTGGATGTGGATATGTGGCCGATCTGGGACATGATCCATATGCCAAGGCTGGTGATTCGCGGTGCCAATAGCGACCTGCTGCTGGCGGACACGTATGACCGTATGCGGAATGAAGGCGCGGAAGGCTATGTGGTGGCCGATGCGGGGCACGCCCCGGCGCTGATGGACTATGAAAGCCAGGCGCGGATAAAGGCTTTCCTGCTGGAAGGCTGAAGCCTGTTCTCACCGGCAGGTTAAGCTTTCATTACGTGGTTGACCCTGCCCCCTGAATTTTTACATCGTGATTTATGATCAGGGAAATCCTCAAGCGCAGGCATTGGCCAGTTTTAAGACGAGCCGTGGTTTCCGGCGCGCGCGCCACGGCCAGCCAGCGCGTTTCCCTGGTTGCGGCGGGTTGCGCATTTTATGCCACGCTGGCGCTGTTTCCGGCCATCACCATGCTCATTTCGCTTTATGGGCTGGTGTTCAACCCAGACACGGTGCAGCCGCAGCTCCACTACCTCCAGAGCTTTATGCCGCCGGATGTCTACAGCCTCAT
>JAGWIE010000261.1 GCA_028866445.1 Rhodospirillales bacterium
CCAGCGCCGGGCAGGATGCGAACATAACCGTCCGTGGCCTCGCCCCGCTTTCCATAGCAGGCGCCATGAAGCTCGCCATAGAAGGGCGGCTGAACACAGCCATGCTCAACCCGCTGCTGACCAAGATGAACACCAAATTGAGCGGGCTTATTACTACCAATATGCAGCTTGCGGGCACACCCCAAGCGCCCACCGGGCAGATTACCCTTACTGCCCAGAAACTACGTGACCTAACCGGCCCCGCTGCTTCCCTGCCTCCCGCCGACATCAACGCCAAGGCAAACCTGAAAGGCCGCGCGGTGGATATCAATCTTGGCCTGAACGCCGGTCAGGATGTAAATTTCACCGTGAACGGCACCGCGCCCATGGCCGCCACCGGCCAGATGAACCTCGCCCTTGCCGGGCGGCTGGATTTGAAATTGCTGGACCCCATTCTGGCCGCAAATGGTAACCTCGTGCGCGGCATCATCACCACCAATATGCGCGTGGGCGGCACACCCAGCGCCCCCACCCCCAACGGCACGCTGAACCTCACCGGTGGCTCGGTGCAGAACATCGCCTCTGGGCTTAATCTCAGCGCCATCAACGCTAATGTGGCAGCGGCGAGCAAGCTTATCACCGTGCAAAACCTCTCCGCCAAGGCGGGCCAGGGCAGCATTTCCGGCCACGGCAGCATCAATCTCGGCCTGGCCGCCATGCCAGTAGATTTTGCCCTGAACGCAGATCATGCCACTCCCATCGCCTCCGACCTGATAACCGAAACACTTAATGCGGCGCTTACGATGAAAGGCGACCTCAAAGGCAACTCCACGCTGGCTGGGCGGGTCGATATCCTGAAAGCCAACATCAACATCCCGAAATCGCTGCCGCCCTCGGTTGCCAATCTGCCGATCCATAACGCGAGCGCGCCACCAGCCGCGCCCAAAAGCACGCCCCCGCCTTTGCCGCCTATCCAACTGGCGTTGGACGTGCACGCCAAGAACCAAATCTTCATCCGTGGCGATGGGCTATTCGCGGAGCTCGGCGGGCATATCGGCATCGGCGGGACCACCGAAAATCCACAGCCCACTGGCGGCTTCACCCTCATTCGCGGCTATTTCTCGCTGGCTGGCAAAACCCTGCAATTCACTTCGGGCAAAATCGAATTCAATGGCGGCGGCTTTATTCCGGCGCTGGATTTGGAGGCGACAACCACCACCAGCAATAACGGTACAGCCAGTTTGATTGTTGGCGGTACGGCAGCGAAACCGCAAATTAGCCTGACCAGCTCCCCGCCTCTGCCATCGGACGAAATTCTTTCCCAGTTGCTGTTCTCGCAAAGCACGGCAAATTTGTCGCCGTTCCAGGCGGCATCTCTGGCGGCAGCGCTGGCGCAGCTTTCCGGCATTGGCGGCGGCGCCAGCCCGCTGGATTCCGTGCGTAACGCCCTGGGGTTGGACCAGCTTTCCGTTGGCAGCTCCGCCAGCGGCGCGCCTTCTGTGCAGGCGGGGCGCTATGTTGCCCCAGGCGTTTATGTGGGCGCCAGCCAGGCCGCCAGCGGCCAGGGCACCTCAGCCAATGTGGAGATCAATCTCTATAAGGGCCTTAAGCTGCAAACCTCCACCGGCACAGACAGCACCGGCCAAAACAGCAACAGCGTGGGCTTAAGCTATCAGTTCAATTACTGACGTTCACGCGTGGCCGAGAAGGTGAGTTCGGGGAAATTCTCCTTCATCCGGTTCAGCTCCCAGCCATTCCGCACCAGATAAACCGGCGCGCCGTCCCGGTCCTCGCTCATCGCGCTCTTATTCACGTCGATGAAGAATTTCAGGCGCGCTGTATCCTCTGAGAACACCCAGCGCGCGGTATCGAACGGTGCGGGGTCAAACCCCACCGGCACGTTATATTCCTGCTCGATGCGGCTGCTCAGCACGTCCAACTGCAGCATCCCCACCACGCCCACAATCCAATCCGCCCCGGTCATCGGGCGGAACACCTGGGTCACGCCTTCCTCGGCCAGATCCTCCAAAGCCTTGCGCATCTGCTTGGCCTTCATCGGGTCGGTCAGGCGCACACGGCGCAGAATTTCAGGGGCGAAATCCGGGATGCCGGTGAAGCGCAGCTTCTCGCCCTCGGTCAGCGTATCGCCCACCCGCAGCGTACCGTGGTTGGGGATGCCGATGATGTCGCCCGGAAACGCCTCTTCCGCCAAAGAACGATCCTGCGCGAAGAAGAAAATCGGCGCCTGAATCGCCATCGGCTTGCCGGTGCGCGAATGGGTCAACTTCATGCCCCGGGTAAACTTGCCCGAGCAGATGCGCGTGAACGCAATCCGGTCGCGGTGCTGCGGGTCCATATTCGCCTGCACCTTAAACACGAAGCCGGTCACTGGCTTTTCCTCTGGCGCCACCTCGCGCACATCCGTGGCGCGGGGCTGCGGCGGCGGCGCATTGGCAACCAGCCCTTCCAACAACTCGCGCACGGAATAATCCTTCAGCGCCGAGCCGAAATAAACCGGGGTTAAATGCCCTTCCTCGAAGGATTGGCGGTCGAATTCCGGGTAGGCGGCGCGGATCAGTTCCACATCCTCATCCAGTTGCGCCTGCTGGTCAGCCGGGATGGCGAAGCTCTGCGCCGGGCCATCCTCGCCGGGCTTGCGGGCGGAGACCAGCTTGTCGTTGCGAATGTCAAAACAACCCCGGAACAACCCGCCTGAGCCGATGGGCCAGACCATCGGGCAGATATCCAACGCCAGCGTATCCGCAATTTCGTCCAGCAGCGCGAAGGGGTTCTGGCCCTCTCGGTCAATTTTATTAATAAACGTGGTGATGGGAATATTCCGCAGGCGGCAGACCT
>JAGWIE010000262.1 GCA_028866445.1 Rhodospirillales bacterium
GGCGATGAGGTCCCGCCCGCGCAGTGTCAGCAAATCCGCCGCCCCTGGCCCAGCGCCAATAAAATGCACGGTCATAAAACGACACTCCATTGCACCACCGGTCGGGCGGGCACCCAGCCGCGCATCCGGCCCAAAGGTTGCGCCTCGGCGATTTCCAATTTGGTGAGCGTGCCGCCTTTCTGGGCGGCCCATTGCGTGAACAGGGCTTCGCTTTCCAGTGTTACAGCATTGGCGACGAGGCGTGTGGTTGCCGGGGCGAGCACCCAAAGCCGTTGCAGCAGCGCCTCGCTCACCCCGCCGCCGATGAAGATGGCATCCGGCTGGGGTAGGGCATCCAGCCCGTCCGGCGCGCGGGCCTCCCGCAGGCTTAAGCGGTCCTCCACCCCAAACGCCTCAGCGTTGGATTGTGCGCGTGCGGCGCGGGCGGCATCCGCCTCCAAGGCCGTGGCGGTGCCGGTGACACTGGCAAGCAGCCATTCGATTGAAACCGAACCCGACCCGGCACCGATATCCCACAGATGCTCCCCCGGCCTGGGTGCCAGAGCGGAGAGCGTTAAGGCGCGGATGGCACGCTTGGTGATCTGCCCATCATGTTCAAACAGCTCATCCGGCAGGCCGGGCGAGCGTGGAAGCCCCAGGCTACCCGCTGCCTCCACCGCCATGGCCACAGGGCCGATGCCAAGCGGCAATGCGGCGAATTCCGCCGCCGTTCCGGGCAACACCCGTTCCCGATCACCCCCCAGCGCCTCCAGCAACCATAGCCGCGACGCTCCAAACCCTACCCCCGCTAGCCAGGCCGCGAAGGGTGCCACGGCCTCCGGCCCGCGCAACAGGCAGATGAGCCGCGCCCCATGGCTGAGATGCACTTTGGCCCGTGAGAAGGGGGCGGCGTGCAGCCCGAGGCAGATCGTGCCCTCCAGCCGCCAGCCCAAACGCGCGGCGGCCAGCGAGAATGTGGAAGGCGATGGCAATGCCACCCATTCTTCTGGCTCCAACGCCTCGGCCAGCAAACTGCCCGCGCCGAACCAGAATGGATCGCCCGAGCACAGCGCCACCACCTGCCGCCCTCGGCATTCCAGCAAGGGGGCGATGGAAAACGGAAAGGGCCAGGGCTGGCCGCGCCCGCCCGCATTCGCCAAGGCCAGATGCCGCGCCCCGCCGAAAATAATCTCGGCCGCTGCCAAAGCCGCCTGCGCCTGGAGTGAAAGCCCCTCCTCGCCAATGCCGATGATCGTCAGCCAGCTCATGGCGTTGCCCTTCTTGCCGTGGCAGAAGGGCGGGCATGAACCCGCGCATTCTGCTGCTTGGCGGCACCTATGAGGCCAGCCGCATGGCCCGGCTGCTCGCTGAGGCAGGCGCGGACGCCGTGTTCTCCTATGCCGGGCGCACGGACGCGCCCATTGCCCAGCCATTGCCCACGCGCATTGGTGGGTTTGGTGGGGTGGAGGGGTTGGTTGGCTATTTGCAAGCAAACAACATCACGCATGTTATCGACGCCACCCACCCTTTTGCCGCGCAAATGAGCCGCAACGCCATTGCCGCCTGCGCGCAAACCGGGGTGAGGCTGCTGGCGCTGGAACGCCCGGCCTGGGTGCCCGGCCCGGCGGATAACTGGCGGGAGGTGGCAAGCCTGGAGCAAGCCGCTGCCACTTTGCCAGCCGAAGCATTGCGCATCTTTCTCGCCATCGGGCGGCAGGGGTTGGGCAGTTTTGCCTGCCGCCCGGAGCATTTTTATCTGCTGCGGCTGGTGAACGCACCCGGCGCTTTGCCGCTGCCCCGCACCGAGATTGTGCAAGCCCGTGGCCCCTTCACGCTGGAAAACGATCTTGCCTTGCTGCGCCAGCATCGTATCGAAATCATCGTGGCCAAGAATTCCGGCGGGGCGGGCGGTGCTCCCAAGCTGGAAGCCGCGCGGCTGCTGCGCCTGCCGGTGTTGATGCTCACACGCCCCGTCATACCAGCGCGGGATGTGGCGGCTGAGCCGGAGGCGGCGATGGCTTGGCTTCATGGCGCTGACCGGGGTGTGTAAACAAACCGCCCAGCTTGCTTGGTCTGGCTGTTTCCCACCAAAACAATCGTCCGCATATCCGCCATCTCCGGCGTTGCCTCCGCCAGTTTTACCACGCTTATATGTTCCTGCGGTGTAGAAACCGCGCGGGCAAAAATCACCAGCCGTTCCGGTTCGCAAACTTCGCGTAATATATCAAGGGCTTTGCCAAACCCATCGGGGCGGGATTGAGAACGCGGGTTGTAGAACGCCATTGCGAAATCCGCTTGCGCCGCCAGCCGCAACCGTTTCTCGATCACCGCCCAGGGTTTCAGATTATCGGAGAGGTTGATCGCGCAGAAATCATGCCCCAGCGGCGCACCGGCCTTGGCGGCGGCGGCAAGCATCGCGGTTATGCCTGGCAGCACGCGGATATCCAGCGCCAGCCATCCGGGTTGTTCCTCCAGAACCTCGAACACCGCCGCCGCCATGGCGAACACGCCAGGGTCGCCGGAGGATACAATCACCGCTTTCCGCCCCGAAGCTGCCAGGCTTAAGCCGTGCCGGGCGCGGTCCAGCTCCTCGCGATTGTCTGAGGCGTGCAGGTTCAACCCTGCGCGCGCCGCCACCCGCGCCACATAGGGCGTGTAGCCCAAAACATCCGTGGCGTCCGCCAGTGCGGCACTCACTTCGGGCGTGATCAGCGCCGCATCCCCCGGCCCTAGCCCGGCAATGACCAGCCAGCCGCTCATTCGCGATTTCTTCCGCCATGCGCCAGCACAATTGCGAAATAGGGGCAGTCGTCCTCCGCCATTTCGGTTACGCGGGCAATCCTCTCCTGC
>JAGWIE010000263.1 GCA_028866445.1 Rhodospirillales bacterium
ACCCGCGTGCTGGCACAAGGCGATGTGCGCCAGCTTCCCGGCAACCGTAACGGCGTGGACGATATTCGCCTGACGCTGGAAAGCCGGGCCGGGTTTTACGCCAAGGCTGATCTCACCTTCAACACCAGCGGCAAGTCTTTGGATGATGCATTTACTGGGTTGCTGGAGCTGGTGCAGGCGCATACGCCGCTTGCCGAAACCGTGTAACGGTTGACCTGAACGCACAGCGCGGTTGATGCTGCGCAAATGCCTCGTTTTTCCAAAATTTACCTCGCCGGGCCGGACGTGTTTTTGCCGAATGCGGCAGAATTCGCGGCGGCTAAGCGGGGCTTATGCTCTGAGTTCGGGCTGCAGGGCATAACGCCGTTCAACCCGGATCTGGATATGAGCCTGCCCGCTGACTGGCTGTGGCGCAAAATTTATCAAGATGATTTGGCGATGATGCGCGAGAGCGAGGCGATCATCGCCAATCTCACACCCTTCAGGGGTGCCTCGGCGGATGCAGGCACGCTGGTGGAGTTGGGCTGGTTTCTGGGCCGGGGCAAGCCGGTATTCGCTTATTCCAACAGCGCCGCGCCATTTGCGGAACGCTCCCGCATTCAAGCCGCGATGGCGGGAGAACCAGTGTCGGGGTTGGCAATGGAGGATTTCGGGCTGGCTGATAATTTGATGATCCATGGCGGTTTAACGTTGCCGCTGGTCCTGCCGCCAGATGGCGTTTCCCGGCCTTTCGATTCGCTAGAAATTTTCCGGCTGTGCCTGGAACGGGTGGCAGGCTAAGCCCATTTTCATTACCCGTGCTTGTCGTCAAAACCCATATTGCCGCCGCCTTCAATCACACTCCGTTCGGTAGAGACCTTACCTCTCTAATTGGCAGTTTTACGCCCTTTCAAGCTAAAGGAGGGAGATGTGATTTAAGCGTTGCAAAGACAAGAAGCGACATCTCACCTACGGGTTTAGCTTGTAGCCACCACCGTCGGTGATCAGGATTCGAGCGTTTTGAGGGTCTGCCTCAATTTTCTGCCGCAGCCGGTAAACATGCGTTTCCAGCGTATGGGTCGTGACCGTTTGTTTATAGCCCCAAACCGCCTCAAGCAGCGTTTGCCGCGCCACGGCCGCGCCTGCCCGGTAGAGATATTTGAGAATCGCGGCTTCTTTATCGGTCAGCCTGATCTTGCCGCCTTTTGCATCCAGCAGCAGCCGGGCAGAGGGGCGGAACTGATAGGGCCCAAGCTTGATCTCGGCATCCTCGGAGAATTCAAAGCTGCGCAAATGCGCGCGCAGCCGGGCCAGCAACTCGTTCAGGCGGAATGGTTTGGCAAGGTAATCGTTCGCCCCCGAATCCAGGCCGCGCACCACATCCGTTTCCTCGGAGGCGGCGGTTAACATGATAATCGGTGCCTTAATGCCGCGCTCGCGCAAGGACCGGCAAAAATCTCGCCCGTCCCCATCCGGCAGCGAAACATCGAGGAGAAGAGCTTCATAACGAGTGCCATTGCTTAATCTGGCCTCAGCCTCCGCGAGGCTCGCCGCCTCCACCGGCGCGAACTCTCCGTTCACGCTTAGCTGCTCCATCAACGCGCCCCGCAGGGCGTCATCGTCATCCACAACGAGAATTATACGCGGGCTGAGCATCATGCACTCCTTAGAACTTAATCCTACTTTACTTTACATACTGTGTCAGCCTCTCTGGCCAGATGCCTTCGCCATCATTATTTTAACTTACAATGGAAAATTCCGGACTCATTCAAAACCCTCTGGGTACGCCCCGTACGCGCGCCGTGCATCGGGCGATCGCGGATGCGAGGCGTGGCGTGCCCGTTGTGCTGGCCGCGCGCAAGCCGTTGATTCTGGTGCCAGCGGAAACCGTGGGCGCGGAAGGGTTGCGGCTGATCGATCTACTCTCTGCCGAGTCTGCCTCGCTGCTGCTCGCTCCCTCGCGCGCCGCGGCGGTGCTGAAACACGACGTGGCTGAGACCTCTCCGGCCATCGCGCTTAAATTGGCGCGGCCGTTGATTGATGTGCAAACCCTTAAACGCGCCGCCGACCCGACAATGGAGCAGATTCTGCCCGAGTTCGAGACAATTGAAGCACCGGAGGAAGCCCGCGCCGCCCTGGCCCTAGGCAAGCTGGCGCGGCTGCTGCCAGCCATGGTTGTGGCCCCTGTGCGCCATGGTTGGGCCAGCCGCAAAGAGGGGGCTGATTTACTGACCGTGCCAGCGGCTGATCTTTTGGCCTACCCGCTGGAACTGGCCTCCACACTGATGAAAGTGGCGGAGGTTTCCGTGCCGCTGGATTCAGCGCGCGACGCCCGGCTGGTAGCCTTCCGGGCGCTGGACCAGGGGATTGAGCATATGGCGATTCTGGTCGGCCAGCCTGAAGCACAGGAAGCGCCGCTGGTGCGGCTGCATTCCGAATGCTTCACCGGCGACCTTTTGGGAAGTTTGCGCTGCGATTGCGGGCCGCAACTCCAGGGGGCGATTGCCCGCATGGGTCAGGAAGGAAACGGAGCGGTGCTTTACCTGGCGCAGGAAGGGCGCGGGATCGGGCTTATCAACAAGCTGCGAGCCTACACTTTGCAGGACCAAGGGCTGGACACGCTGGATGCCAACCGCGCCCTGGGCTGGCAGGCGGATGAGCGCAATTTCCACATCGCTGCCGCTATGTTGGAGGCCTTGGGGATTAAGCGGGTTCGGCTGTTGACGAACAACCCGGAAAAAATGGAAAGCCTGCGCGCCTGCGGAATAGAGATTGTGGAGCGAGTGCCGCATCAATTCGACGCGAATGGCGTGAACGATTCGTATCT
>JAGWIE010000264.1 GCA_028866445.1 Rhodospirillales bacterium
ATCCCACCGGCGGCAGAAGCCGCTCATGCGCCGGAAACACCCGCCTCAGCAAAGGTGGACATTCCATCATGCGCCGCCAGGGCCGCGCGCACTACGCCTAGCGCCACAGCGGCCCCGCTGCCCTCGCCCAGCCGCATGCCCAGCGCCAATAGCGGGGTTTTGCCAAGCTTTTCCAGCAACCGCGCATGGCCGGGTTCGGCACTCACATGCGCGGCCAGGCAATGCGCCAGCGCGCCCACGCCCAAAGCCTCCAGCACGGCAGCGGCGGCGGTGCAGATGAAACCATCCAGCAGCACCGGAATCCGCTGCATCCGCGCCGCCAGAATTGCCCCGCAAATCGCCGCCTGCTCGCGCCCGCCAAACGCCGCCAGCGTAGCCAGCGGGCTCTGCCGCATTGCCTCATGCCGCGCCAAACCAGCCTCTATCGCTGCAATCTTGCGCGCCATCACCGCCGCATCCGCGCCCGTGCCCGGCCCCACCCAATCAGCCGCCGCGCCGCCAAACAAAGCCGTTGCCAGCGCCGCCGCCACGGTGGAATTGCCAATGCCCATCTCACCCAGCAACAGAATGTCCGCGTTGGGGTCCACGGCTTCCGCCCCCTTCGCCATTGCGTCCAGCACCTCCGCCTCGCCCATCGCGGGCCCTTCGGTGAAATCCGCCGTTGGGCGGTCCAGCTCCAGCGCCACCACGGCAAGCTCCGCCCCGCTGGCCCGGCAGAGCTGGTTAATCGCCGCCCCTCCGGCCTTGAAATTCGCCACCATCTGCACCGTAACGTCCTGCGGATACGGGTTCACCCCCTTCGCGCACACGCCATGGTTCCCCGCGAACACCAGCGCCTGGGCGTGGGCGATGCCCGGCCGCGCCTTGCCGCGCCAACCCGCCATGAACACCGCCACATCCTCCAACCGGCCCAGTGAGCCCGGCGGCTTGGTGAGCTGCCCCTGGCGCGCTTGCGCCGCGGCAGCGGCCGCTTCGTCAAACTCCGGCAGATCCCGCAGCCGGGCGTTAAGGTCCGCGAAAGAGGCAGCAGGAAACAGAGGGGCCTTCATCATCATCCAATCATCATTTCACGCGTAGCGGATAGCCGGAGACAACAAGCTGCACTTCATCGGCCAGTGCCGCAATCTCCTGATTCAGCCGGCCGGCTTCGTCGCGGAACCGCCGCGCCAGCACGTTTTCCGGCACAATGCCCATGCCCACTTCATTGGTCACGAAAATCACCGGCGAGACCTGGCCCCTGGCCACGTCGCAAAGCCGCGCAGCTGCTGCCTGCACGTTCATCTCCGCGAACATCAGATTAGAAAGCCAGAGCGTGAGGCAATCCACCAGCCTCGGCCCCGCGCCATCGGTCGCTTCCAGCGCCTGCGCCAAGTCCAGCGGCGCTTCCCTCACCTGCCAATCTTGCCCACGCCGCGCGCGATGCACGGCAATGCGCGCCGCCATCTCATCATCCCCCGCCTCTGCGGTGGCGATGTAATGCGGCACGCCGGGCAAGGCTAACGCCCTGCCCTCTGCATAAACGCTTTTGCCGGAGCGCGCTCCGCCGGTGATGAGTATGACCATGCAACCCCGTTCGGGGCCGCATGAAACACACCCGCCTAATAGTTTACAAGATCAGCAGCACCAGAATAACCAGCAGGGCAATGCCCAAACCGCCACCATAATAAATGCCGCCGGAGCCCACAAACAATCCGCCATGCAGGCCAAAACCACCGCCCAGCAAAAGCAGGATAAGCAGAATAATCAGTAATAGACGCATTTAAGTCTCCCGCGTGAAAATACCTTTGCAGGAGGATTTAGGGGCGAGCGTGCCGCATATCCGCAAGCTTGCCACCTCTTCATGAAACTCTAATGGCTGGCGGGAAGGGCGCTGTTCCGGCAAACAGGCCACGCTATGGTTTTACCAGCACCCGCTCGCCTGTTACTCGTCCGCCACGCTCCATCGCTCGGCGCTGGGCTTCTGGCCGGGCGGCTGGATGTTCCGGCGGCACTTCCCCCCACGCTGGTGCCAGCCCAAACGCGACTCGCCAGCCTGCTACCCGCCCCGTGCAACCTGTTCACCAGCCCCGCCTTGCGCTGCCGCCAAACCGCCGAGGCGCTGTTTCCCAACACTGAATACCAGCAGAACGCGGGCCTATGGGAGCAGAATTTCGGCGCGTGGGAAGGCCAGAATGCCGCCGCCCTGCCGGATCTCGGGCCTTTGAGCCGGGCTGATCTCGCCGCCCACCGCCCGCCCAGCGGCGAAAGCTTTCTGGATGTAGCGGCCCGCGCCGCGCCCGCTCTGGCGGACATCGCGGCCCAAGGCCCCGCCATCATCGTCACCCATGCGGGGATCATCCGCGCCGCCCTGGGGCTGGCGCTAGGCGAGGCGGCGCAGGGCCTCGCGTTCGAAATCGCCCCGCTTTCCGCCACGCTGCTCAGCGTTTCCGGCGGCGTCTGGTCCATCGGTTTCGTTAATTTGAGCCTGCTGCCATGAACCTTCCTGCCGCCATGCTGCTGGCTTTGGGGCTGGATGCCGCCATCGGCTGGCCAGATGCACTCTACCGGCGCATCGGCCACCCGGTTACCTGGTGCGGGGCGTTGATCACCGCCCTGGAAACGCGGCTGAACCAGGGCAGCGAGTCCCGCCGCCGCCTCGCCGGGCTGGCCACGACATTGCTGGTCATTCTGCTCACCGCTGCCCTCGCCGCTCTGCTGCAACACCATGCTGTGCTGTGGCTTACCGCCATTCTGGCCTGGCCGCTCATCGCCGCGCGCTCCCTGCACCAGCATGTCGCCGCCGTGGCCAAACCGCTGACCCAG
>JAGWIE010000265.1 GCA_028866445.1 Rhodospirillales bacterium
AACCGGCTCGTGTCGGCTCAGAATTTCCGCCACCGCATCAGCCCCCGCTTGAATGGCAGGAAGTGCTGCCTCGTCAAGCTCAATGGCCTCGCCTTGATAAATCGCGCGCCATTGCGCCAGATTCATGTCTCCGGGCGTAAGTTTCATGCGGCACTCCAGATGCGTTGATGTAACGGGTTAAACCCAATGCGGTAAACAAGTTCCGCCGGGCGTTCGATGTCCCAGATCGCCAGGTGGCATTTCGCCCCTGCCGTCAGCACGCCTACATCGCTCCGCCCCAAGGCGGCGGCAGCATGGCGGGTGACACCCAGCAGGCACTCTTCCACCGTTAAGCGAAATTGTGTCGCGGCCATGTTCATCGCCAGCAGCAAGGAAAACAGCGGCGAGGTGCCGGGGTTGAGGTCGGTGGAAACTGCCATCCTCACGCCATGTTTACGGAAAGCCTCAACCGGGGGCAGTTGTTTTTCCCGCAGCGTGAAGAAAGCCCCAGGCAGCAACACCGCCACGGTGCCGGCCCTGGCCATCGCCGCCGCCCCATCCTCGCTGGTATATTCAAGATGATCAGCCGAGAGCGCGCCAAATTTTGCCGCCAGCGCGGCGCCGCCCAGATTAGAAAGCTGGTCCGCATGCAGCTTCACCCGCAACCCATGCCGGGTGGCGGCGGCAAAAAACGGCGCAATTTCTTCGGGCGAAAACGCAATGCCTTCGCAAAATCCATCCACGGCATCAGCTAGTTTATGTGCCGCAACATGCGGGATCATCTCCTCGCACAGCAGCCGTACATAATCCGCCCGCGCCATCTCCGGCGGAAACCCATGCGCGCCCAGAAAGGTTGACGAAATATCCGCTGCATCACCCAGAGATTTCGCAACTTCCAGGCATTTATATTCAGCCTCCGGCGAGAGCCCGTAGCCGGATTTCACCTCGATGGTGGTCACCCCCTCCGCCACCAATGCCGCCATGCGGCGTTTGGCGGCAGCGCGTAAATCCTCGGCACGCGCCGCGCGCGTCGCCCGCATGGTGCCAAGAATGCCGCCGCCGGCGCGGGCGATCTCCTCATAGCCGGCACCTTGCAACCGTGCCTCGAACTCCGCCGCGCGGTCTCCGGCGTAAACCAGATGCGTGTGGCAATCGATGAGGCCGGGCGTGATCCAGCGGCCCTCGCAATCCACAATCTCATCGGCCTCAATAGCCCGCGCCGCGCCGGCGTAAATAATACGCCCGGCTGCCTCGGCCACCATGCCACGCTCGACCACGCCTAGGCCCGGAAGCGCCGGGTCCATAGTCGCCAGTCTGGCATTTGTAAAAATCCGCTCTGCCCGCATGTTCTATACCTTGGCGTTGAGGGAATAGTTGTATATACATATCTGGCCACAGGAGACCTGTCCAGTGTCTGAACGCATCATTTTTCGTCACGCCTTGCTGCCCATCGGCTGGGCCGAGAATGTCGCTCTTACCTTCGAGAACGGCATCATCACGCAGGTTGAAACAGGTGTTGCGGGAGGTACCGGAATTGCCTTACCCGGTATGCCGAATTTGCACAGCCATAGCTTCCAGCGCGCCATGGCAGGAAAGGCCGAGCTGCGCGGCCCCACCGCCGATAGTTTCTGGACCTGGCGGGAGCTGATGTACCACCTCGCCCTCTCGCTGGACCCGGACGATGTGCAGGCCATCGCCACTTTGGCCTTCACTGAGATGTTGGAAGGCGGTTTTACCTCGGTTGCGGAGTTTCACTACCTGCATCACGCGCCGGATGGTTCGCACTATACGGATATTGCCGAAATGGCAGGGCGGCTTGCGGCGGCGGCGGATGCAACGGGTATCGATCTATTATTGCTGCCTGTGTTCTACGCCCATTCCGGCTTCGGCAAAAAAACCCCGACTGAGGGCCAACGCCGGTTCATCAATTCTCTGGAAAGCTACGCCAAACTCCATGCCCGCTGCCGCGAACTTTCCGCCACCGGCTGCGCCCCGCATTCCCTGCGCGCCGCCACTTTGGAGGAAATCTCTGCCTTGGCGGCACTCAACGGCAATGCGCCGTTTCATATCCACATCGCCGAGCAAACCGCCGAAGTAGAGGCATCCCTCGCTTTCTCCGGCGCGCGGCCGGTGGAATATCTTCTGGCCAATGCGGCTGTTGCTTCCAACTGGTGCCTGGTTCACGCCACTCACATTACTGAAACCGAAGCGCAAGGCATGGCAAACGCCAATGCCGTGGCGGGGCTTTGCCCGATCACCGAAGCCAATCTGGGCGACGGCATTTTCCCTGCCCAAAACTTCAAAGGCGTTTACGGCATCGGCTCGGATTCGAACGTGCTGATTGATGTCGGGCGCGAATTGCAAATGCTCGAATATTCGCAGCGCCTTGGCCAGCGCCAAAGAAACGTCATGGCCACTGAAACCATCCGCCCCACCGCCACGGCACTTTACCAACACGCCGTTGCGGGCGGCGCGCAGGCCATGGGAATTGGACGAGGACTCAGCCGCGGCAAGCCTGCCAGTTTCGTTACCATCGCGGGGGATTTGCCGGAGGACGGACTGGCGGACGCCATTTTCACCGCCCGCACCCCGGCCGTGCGCGATGTTTGGGTACGCGGCAGGCGCATGGTGAAAGATGGCCAGCACGAGCAAGCCGCCACCGCCCGCGCAAAGTTCAACGCCGTGTTACGCAAGCGGCTCTGAGCATGGATGATCCGCGTCCTCAGAAACTTTACGAACAGGTAAAAACCTATCTGCGCGATGGCATCGCCGCCGGCACATGGCAAGCGGATGAGAAAATCCCCTCCGAGTTTGAACTGATG
>JAGWIE010000266.1 GCA_028866445.1 Rhodospirillales bacterium
ATCTGGCTGGAGGCACCAACCTCCACCAATTCTCCCAGATAGAAGAACGCCACCTGGTCAGCGCAGCGCCCGGCCTGCTGCATGTTATGGGTGACGATGACGATGGTGAAATCCTGCTTCAACTCGTCGATCAGTTCCTCGATTTTCAGCGTGCTGATCGGGTCCAGTGCTGAAGTCGGCTCATCCAGCAGCAGCACATCCGGCCGCACGGCGATGGAGCGCGCGATGCAAAGCCGTTGCTGCTGCCCGCCGGAAAGCCCAAGGGCGGAGGCGTGTAGGCGGTCTTTCACCTCGCCCCAAAGGGCAGCGCGGGTGAGCGCCCATTCCACGCGCTCCGCCGCCTCTGCCTTGGAAAGCCGCTCATGCAGGCGCACGCCGAACATCACGTTTTCAAAAATGGATTTGGGGAAGGGTGTCGGCTTCTGGAACACCATGCCGACGCGCCTGCGCAATTTGTTCAAATCCAGGCGCGGGTCGATGAGGTTATCCCCACCCATCATCACCTCGCCCTCGGCGCGCTGGCCGGGGTAGAGGTCGTACATACGGTTGAGCACACGCAGCAGGGTCGATTTTCCGCAGCCGGAGGGTCCGATCATGGCGGTGGTCTGCCGGTCTGGAAAATCGATCGAGATGTTCTTAAGCGCGTGGGTTTCGCCGTAATAAAAATTGAGGTCGCGAATGGAAACGCGGGGTTCGCTTCCTGGCATTTGATGAAGAGAAGCAGGCAAGGCGGCCTGCGCTGACGCATCGTGATTCGCGATTTCCATGTGCGCTTCCATAGGCGGGTTCTGTGACACTACGATGACGGTTCCATGAAGGTTTGGTGACGCTGGTCTGCGCTTAGGCTATAAAACAATACCGCCTTCGTGGCCGAAGGCGGTATGTTTGTCACGTAAAAACAGGTTTGAGGCCGATCAACTCTTCACCACTTTCGGCGGCAGGGCCAAGGCGATGGAGAGTTCCCTCAGGCGGTTGGCCGGGATGGGGGCTGGTGCGCCCATCATCAAATCCTCGCCTTGCTGGTTGAGCGGGAAGGCGATCACCTCGCGGATGTTGGGCTCATCGGCCAGCAGCATCACAATACGGTCGATGCCCGGGGCGGAGCCGCCATGCGGAGGTGCCCCGTAGCGGAAGGCGTTCAGCATACCGCCAAAGCGGGCTTCCACCTCTTCCGGGCCGTAACCGGCGATCTCGAATGCTTTCAGCATCACATCCGCGCGATGGTTACGGATAGCGCCGGAGGACAGCTCAATGCCGTTACATACGATATCGTACTGGAAGGCTTTGATGGTCAGCGGGTCCTGGGTTTCCAGCGCTTCCATCCCGCCCTGGGGCATTGAGAACGGGTTGTGGGAGAACACGACCTGCTTCAGCTCTTCGTCATACTCGAACATCGGGAAATCGACGATCCAGCAGAATTTGAACTCGCCTTCTTTAATAAGCCCGAGATCGTTTCCAAGCTTGGTGCGCACCGCGCCCGCGAACTTGGCGGCGGCCTCCGGCTTGCCGGCGGCAAAGAACACGGCATCGCCAGCCTTCAGGCCACAGGCCTCGCGGATGGCTTCGGCACGGTCTGCGGCCAGGTTCTTGGCAATCGGCCCTTGGGCACCGGCTTCGTTGAAGGTGATATAACCCAAGCCCCCAGCGCCCTCGGCGCGGGCCCATTCATTCAGCTTGTCAAAGAAGCTACGCGGATTGCCGCCCGCACCCGGTGCAGGAATGGCGCGCACGATGCCGCCGCCTTCAACAATTTTGGCGAACAGCCCGAAGGACGAATCCCGGAAGGCTTCGGTCACGTCTGAAATGATGATCGGGTTGCGTAAGTCCGGCTTGTCCGAGCCATATTTCAGCATGGAGGTGTCATAGGCGATGCGCTCGAAAGGCGGTTTGCCAACATCCCGCCCGGCGGAAAATTCCTCGAACACACCATGCAAAATCGGCTCGATGGTGTTGAACACGTCCTCTTGGGTGACGAAGCTCATCTCGAAATCGAGCTGGTAGAACTCGCCCGGCGAACGGTCCGCGCGGCTGGCTTCATCGCGGAAGCAAGGGGCGATCTGGAAGTAGCGGTCGAACCCAGCCACCATCAGCAATTGCTTGAATTGCTGCGGCGCCTGGGGCAGGGCGTAGAACTTGCCGGGGTGGTTACGGGCGGGCACCAGGAAGTCCCGCGCCCCTTCAGGGGAAGAGGCGGTGAGGATCGGTGTCTGAAATTCGGTGAAATTGGCCTCGATCATGCGGCGGCGGAAGCTGGAGATAACGCCCGCGCGCAGCATGATGTTTTTGTGCACCTGCTCGCGGCGCAAATCCAGAAAGCGGTATTTCAGCCGCAGTTCGTCCGGGTAGTTCTCACTGCCCGCCACCTGCATGGGCAGCACGTCCGCCGGGCCTTCCAGCGCCATCGCCGCAACGCGCAGCTCCACATCGCCGGTGGGCAGCTTGGCATTTGTGGTGCCCTCAGCCCGCGCCACAACCTCACCCGTTACGGTGATGACCGACTCGACCCTTGTTGCTTCCGCTGCCGCGAAGGCGGCTGAGCCCGCCGCGAACACGCATTGGGTGAGGCCAAAATGGTCGCGCAAATCGATGAACAGCAACCCGCCATGGTCGCGCTTGGCGTGCACCCAGCCGGAAAGCCGGGCCGTTTGGCCGATATCTGCCGCGCGGAGGGCGGCGCAGTTGTGGGTGCGGTAGGCGTGAATCTGTTCCATGTGCCGGGAAAGAAACCGGGACCTGCTTCCTGTCAAGCTTCTGTAACGCTAAGGGAGGGGCATGAACGAAAACAATATCGAATT
>JAGWIE010000267.1 GCA_028866445.1 Rhodospirillales bacterium
GTATCTTCTTCATGAGAGGCTCAGGTTCCGGAAGGGTGGTTCAACACAATTTCGATGCGGCGGTTCTGCGCGCGCCCGGCATCCGTGGCATTGCTCGCCACCGGGTCGGCATCGCCCATGCCTTTCGCGGTAATGCGGCTCTCATCGCCAATCGTCTGGTCCAGAATCGCCGCCGCCGCCTGCGCGCGAGATTGTGAGAGCACGAAATTGGACGGGAATTGCAGCGTATGGATTGGCTGGTTGTCGGTATAACCCGTCACCACCACGCTGCCGGTTTCCTTCGCCAGCGCCGTGCCGATCTTCTGCAACAACGGCACGTCCGAACTTTCCACGGTGGCGCTGCCGGAGCCGAACAGCCCCGTGTTGTTGATCCGCACGATCGGCTGATGCGTGGTGCCCAACACGCTCACCTTCCCCGCCGCGATTTCCGGCTGCAAAAAGCCGGAGAGACGGTCCAGAATGGTGGGGCCTGGGGCCACCGGCTCAGGCGGCGGCACCACGGGCTGCGCACGCACAATCTGCGGCATGTTCGGCAAGGGCGCTGTCACCTGCGCCTGAAACGCGGCGTCTGACTTGCCGGAGAGCGAGAACAAACACCCCGCATAAACCAGCCCCAGCACGCCAAGCGCTATAATCGCCACCACCCAAACCGGCACGCCAAAGCGGCGCGGCCTGTAAGGTGCGGCCACACCCTGCCAATGCGGGGAAAGGGCGGGGTCTCCGGGCGGGTTCTGGCGGCGCAGAACGGTATAGGTTTCCTCCCGCAGATGGTCGATCTCCGCCGGGCCGCGCGGAGACAGCCGGTAACGGCCCATGTAACCAAGCGACAGGCAGAAATACATCAATTCCAGAACCGGCAGAAAATTGCCGGGGTTCTGGCGAATTTGCGCCAGCACATCGAAAAACCGCTCGCCGGAGCGAACCTCTTGATGGAAGGTGGAAACCAAAGAGCGTTGCGCCCAGGCACCCTGGCTGCCCCAGGGGGTTGCCAGCACCACATCGTCCAGGCTGGCGCATAGCGCGTAATGGGCGGGGCGAAGCTGCTCCATGGGAATGTTACGGGCGCGGGCGATTTCCTCAAACCGGCGAATCTCACGCACCGCGCGCTCCCGCAAATCGCCGGAATCCGGCGCCTGCAATGTGTTGCGCAGGCGGGCTAGCAATTGCAGCAGCGGCCCGGCGGCCGCAACCAGCGGCGAGCCCCCCATGCCGATGCTCTCCGGCGCGTCAGCCGGTATTGCGGCGGCAGGCGCGCTGTACCCGGCTGGGCCTTGTGGTGGCGCGCTGCTCATCGGGCTGTCAAACGGTGAAGGCTGGGAAGGTGTCGGCGCGGCGGGGCGCTTGCCCCCCGGTATGGGCCGGATGACGGTGCGGTCCGAATCGTCCGGTTCGGAGAACGGATTGTCACTCATACTCTACCTCCCCGCCGCGTCTGCGGCTTCACCCTTTAATGGCCCAAAGCTCCATGCGCAGGCCAGGAAACTCGCCGGAAACATGAATCGCGAAACCGCCCGATGTCTGCATCTGCTGCCAATGCGGGCTGTTGCGGTCCAGCTCGAAATACGACCCACCAGCATAAAACGGAATCTGCCGTGGTGCCACCGGCAACGGCCGCACGGCGATGCCCGGAAGTGCGACATTCACCAGCTCGCGGATATGCTCCACCGCGCCAATCTTCACCTGTGCCGGGAACAAGCGGCGCATCGTCTCCGTTGGCACATCCGCCTGCACGGTAAGCACGAAATTCGCGGCACGCAGAACATTCCGGTCATTGATGGGGCCAACATGCACGCCATGCCTGCGCTCCTGCAACGGAATCGCCGTGGCGTTGGTTTCGATAACCGAGGAGAGCGACCGGCGAAGATCAGCGATCACGGGCGCGAAACTGCGCTGCAAATCCTCATGCCGGTAACCAGGATACGTGCTGGGGCGGCGCTGCGCATCTGTAAAGGTCGCGAATTCCGCCGCCATCTGCACATAGGCGGTATAGAGCGTTTCGGGGTGGATATTCGCCGCATCCGCCCAATGCTGCAAAAGCGCCTGCCAACGGTTCAGCGCCTGGAGCAGCATGAAATCCGACACTTCCGCCACGCCGCGCGCACCCGGCGCGTTCACCCGCGCCGCCAGTGCCTCGCCACGCTGGTTGATCATGCCCGCGAACTCTGTGATGAGCCCTGCCAGCGGCGGCACGGCATGGCAAAGCAGCGCAGGTGCCAGCCAGTTTTCATCCAGCGTAATCCGCTTGTCGGACGAGATTTCCATAATCCGCGCCACGGGAATGCAGAGATAACCGGCGCGGTCATCCGTATCCAGCAGGTAACGCAGCTTCAACCGGCCAATGAGCAGCTCGGCTGCCTGCGGGGAAGCGGAATGGGTGTCATACGCCTCGAAGCTCTGCGCCTTGTAGCGACCCTCGGCGCTGCCATCCGCCGCGGCAATTTCCACCGCCCCCGCCTGCTGCACCGGCAAGGCAAGATGAATGAGCACGCCACGGGTATTCTCCGGCACCTCGAACGGGGCGGGGTGCTCCGTTTCACCGGGCAGCGCGAAAGGCGTGCCATCCTCAAACACGCCAGAGGCAGATGAAACCGCGAAGCGCCCGGTGCCGAGCAAGTCGCGGTCAAGGCTCATCTGCGTCAGGCCCCAGCCATGGGTGCGCAAAGCCGCCACGCGCCCGCGCAAATAGGCTTCAAGCCAGCGGTCTTGCTGTTGAAAATGCTGGGAGCGGAGGAACATGCCCTCCTGCCAGATAACGCGGTTGGTCCAGCTCACGGCAAGGCTCGCATTT
>JAGWIE010000268.1 GCA_028866445.1 Rhodospirillales bacterium
TCGGAGTCGAAATGCCCGATATTGCAGACGATGGCGCGGTGCTTCATGGCGCGCATATGATCGGCGGTGATTACGTCCACATTGCCGGTGGCGGTGACGAAAATATCGCCCACGGGGGCGGCCTCTTCCATGGTCACCACCTCGTAGCCCTCCATGGCGGCTTGCAGAGCGCAGATCGGGTCGATCTCGCTCACCTTCACGCGGCAGCCCGCGTTGCGCAGGCTGGCGGCGGAGCCTTTGCCGACATCGCCAAAACCCGCCACCACGGCCACCTTGCCGGACATCATCACGTCCGTGCCACGGCGGATGCCATCCACCAGGCTCTCACGGCAGCCATAGAGATTGTCGAATTTGGACTTGGTGACGCTGTCGTTCACGTTGATGGCGGGCACCAGCAGCGTGCCAGCCTTGGCCATTTCCCACAGGCGGTGCACGCCAGTGGTGGTCTCCTCGGAGATGCCGCGAATATCGGCCAGCATTTCCGGGTATTTATTGTGCATCAACTGGGTAACGTCGCCGCCATCATCCAGGATCATGTTCGGGGTCCAGCCATCCGGGCCGCGCAGAGTCTGCTCGATGCACCACCAGAACTCGTCCTCGGTCATGCCCTTCCAGGCAAACACCGGAACACCTGCCGCGGCAACGGCGGCGGCGGCCTGGTCTTGCGTGGAGAAGATGTTGCAGGAGGACCAGCGGACCGAGGCGCCAAGGGCGGTAAGGGTTTCGATCAGCACGGCGGTCTGGATGGTCATGTGCAGGCTGCCGACGATGCGCGCCCCGGCCAATGGCTTGGATTTGCCGAACTCTTCGCGCAGCGCCATCAGGCCGGGCATTTCGTCCTCGGCCATGGCAATTTCCTTGCGGCCCCAGGCGGCGAGGGAGAAATCCTTGACCTTGTAATCGCTGGGCAGGGTGGCATCGGGCATGGGCGTGGTCCTTAAATCAACAAAATTTGGGCAATCCTTATTCGTTTGGGGGCAGGATGCCAACCGCCAACCCTGCGAAATAGGCCGCAACATCCTGCCGCTCCTGTGGTGTCAATGCCTTGGCGATGGCAGGCATAGGCCCGCTGCCCTGGCTGCTGGCCAAATTGTTGAGGGCCGAGACGATGGCCGCCGCGGGCCTGCCCGCCAGCGCCGGCGCGCCAATGCTGGCATTGCCCTGGCCATTTACGCCGTGGCAGGCAGCACAGGGCATGGCGCCATTGCTATTGCCGTGCAGCACAATCTGCTTGCCCTCAGGTGCGGCGGCGGCCAGCAGCAACAGGGCAATTCGCCAAATTCTCACTGGTTTGGCGGGCCGCCTGGGCCATAAACCGGCACCAGCAGCAACAGATTGTCGCCATCGGCAAAGCTGAGAGTTATGCCTATTTTGCCGCCCGCGGTCATTTTCGGTTTCATGCACATCAAATGATATCCGCCTTGCGCGAGGCTAACCTGCCCGTGTGCGGGGATGGTAAGACTCTTCACCGTTGTCATCATGGCGGTGCCGCTGTCGTTTATACTTTCATGCAGCATCAGCGCGCTGCAAGCGGCCGAGCTGGCGCTCACCAGCTTTGTGGTGATGTCCCCGGTATTCGTGAGAACCATGTAGCCTGAAGCAGGCAAATTGGGCAGCAGATAGCGCACCCAGGCATGGGCAGCGTGCACATTGGCGGGCGAAGGCGCGGGCGCCGTGGCGGGAGCGGCAGCACCCAGCAGCACGGGCAGGGCGATGAGGCATAGGAAACGTTTCATCCCCTGAGGCTAATGCAACACATCCCAGGTAGAAACCCCGGTTTATTGCCAATCTGTCGCACGCGGCGCACAACATGCCCTCATGGACCACCCCCGCCTTGCCGATGCTACCCGCGCCACCCGGCGCATGTTTGTGCGTGACCTTGTTTTGGAGGCGCGAATTGGCGTTTACGCGCATGAGCAAGGCCGCACCCAGCGCATTCGTGTGAATTTGGATATGGCCGTGGAGGATGACGGGGCCGCCAATTTCTCCCGCCCTGCCGTGGGGGTGGATGAGCTTGGCCGCGTGGTGGATTACGATACGGTAATTGGCGCGGTGCGTGATGTTGTAGCCGCCGGGCATGTGCAGCTTGTAGAGACACTGGCCGAGCGCGTGGCCGAGATGTGCCTGAAAGATGCACGCGTGCGGGTTGCGCGGGTGATGGTGGAGAAGCTGGATGTATTTGCGGATGCCGCTAGTGTGGGTGTGGAAATAGAGCGCCGCAATACTTAGTTTTCCACGGGCTGGAACCGTGCAGGATCAAAGGGTTTCAGTACGGTTTTATAGCAAGCAAATTACTCAGCGGTAATAAAGTTTATTTTGAAATTCAGTATGTTAACTGTAGATAATCGCTTTTTATGCCGATTCTGGGCGGTTTATTCCACAATAAGTTGTTCAAAGGCTGAGGACAGTGAATCCACAAACTTATCCACAGCCGGGAGGGGATAAGTTGGAGGTGCGGGAAACCGGGGTCAGCATTATTGAGACCGCTTTGGAAACCATGCCTGGCAACCCTGGCGTGTATCGGATGCTGGATGAAAAGGGTGAGGCGCTTTATGTAGGCAAGGCGCGAAACCTTAAAAAACGTGTTACCTCCTACACACAAATCAATCGTCTGCCGGAGCGGTTACGGCGCATGGTGGCGGATACAGCCTCCATGGAGATCGTCACCACGCACACGGAGGCCGAGGCGCTCCTGCTTGAGGCGAACCTCATCAAGCGCCTGAAGCCGCGTTACAATATTCTGCTGCGGGACGATAAGTCTTACCCCTGGTTGCT
>JAGWIE010000269.1 GCA_028866445.1 Rhodospirillales bacterium
TCTTTCATGAAGCCCGCGATGCCGTGGTGATAAAGCGAACCCACGGTGAATATATGCGTACGGTAGAGCAACTCGGGCGTGTCTTCCGGTTGCGCCAGCACCACCTGCCCGGCAGCCGGGGCAAGCAAGGGGGCAATGCCGAGCAAATTGCAGGAAGGAAAGGCTTTTGCCTTAGATGGGGTTGGCGTTTGCCCTTCCGCCTGCGCCGCGAGAAAAGGCGTAAGAAGGATTAAGGCCAGTAGCCCTATGCGCTTAATCCCTGCCAATCTGCCGCCTTTGGCTTCGATGGCGCTGAGTGCCACGGGCAAAAAAGCCGCCGCAAAAATGGCGGAGATAGAAGTAAACAGCAGATAATTCGCGCCCAGCCACAACGCCACGGCGGTGCAAAGCGCTAAATAAGCCCAGGCCAGTGGGGTGCGGAGTGGCGCGCCAAACAGCGGGGCATCAGCGAAAGTGGCGGAATTGGGTTTGCGCTCATGCCAGGCCCGCAAGGCCGCATACAGCACCGCCCAGGCACCAGGCAGCAGAAAGACGATCAAATCCAGCCCGCTGGGGCGCATCTGCTCCTGAATGAAGGTAAAAAACGCCTGCGCCTCCTGTGGTGGCAGCAAGCCTGCTGGCCCTTCGATGACGCCAGGGAAAGCGATGATCCAAACCAGCAATGGCAGCGCCATAATCAATAGCCCCAGCCAGCCGCGCCAGGGTTTCGGTGGCAAGCGCGACAATGCCGTTGCACTCGCCAGCAGAATAAGCCCCAGAGCGACATAAACCAGGGAAAGCCGGTCGATTTCAGGCACCCCATAACCGCCAGCGGGTGGGTCTACAAAAAGACCAAACGCAAGAACATCAAAAACCCCCGCACCCGTGGCCATGAGCGTTGCAGCGCTCGGCGTTTTAAGCCAGCGCAGCGCAAGGGCCGCATAAGCCATTAGCACGAAGGGCATGGTCTCCGGTGTCATCCAGATTGCAAAACCGCCAGCGACACCACCAAGAAAACCGAACCATCTATCTTCCCGCAGAGCACGCAACACACAACCGGCGGTAAGCGCGATAAGCGCCAGCAGCGCGATATGGTAATGCACCACGCCTGGCAGCGCGACTTCCGCCAGGGCGGGCAAAAGTGCGGCCGCCGCGGCTGCCGCCCAAAGATGGCGGCGCAAAGAGAACGGTTCCACGGCCCAGGCCAGCGAGACGCCAAGCACCCCTACCCCCAGCGGCCCCAGCGCCACACCGGCGGCGAACAGCGCCTTATGCCAGCCGATGAAAGGCACCATGGGTGCGGCGAGCAGCCATATGATGATGTCCAGCAGCCGGGACCATTCCACCATCACCCCGGCGCCGGATTGGTCGCCTGCGACATTGGTGAGAAGATGCCCGGCTTTGATGCCTTGCTCGATCCGCAGCAAGCGCATGTAGGAATCCGGGTCTTGCAGGCTGCCCGCCAGCACAAGGTGCCAGTCATGCAGCCCGACAAGAATATTCAGCCCGGCGCTGAGCAGAAAAAGCAGCGGATAGATCAATTCGATTGCGCCCGGAATCCCGCGACGCCATTCTCGATGGCGGTGACATGTTTTGGCGCGAATTTGCTGGGGTCTGTAAGGCCGCAGCTATGTGCGATGATCTCCACCTCGTCGCGCATTTTCAACGCGTAGCGGGAAACGCGCACGGCTTTGTCTGTTGGGTCGAGCCCTTGGATGAGGCGAGGGTCTGCGGCGGTAACACCGGTGGGGCATTTGCCGGAGCCGCATTTCATCGCCTGAATGCACCCAAGTGCGAACATGAAGCCGCGCGCGGAGGACACAAAATCCGCGCCCATGCAGAGCGCCCAGGCGACTTTATCCGGCGTGATGAGTTTGCCGGAGGCGATGATGCGGATGCGCTGGGCAAGCCCATGCTCCTGCCGCAATGCCGCGACATAAGGCAGCGCCTGCGTGATCGGCAACCCGACATAATCGGCCAGCGATTCCGGGGCGGCGCCAGTGCCGCCCTCGCCACCGTCAATTTGCAAATAATCTGGGCAATGCTCAGGGTTTTCCGCGCAATCGTTAAACCATTCGTCGAGGAACGAAGGATCACCCACCACGAATTTTACACCCACCGGCTTGCCTGTGATGGTCCGCACACGATTGATGAAGGCTCCAAGCTCCTGAATGTCGCCGATGTCGCGGTGGCGGTTGGGGGAAATCGAATCATGCCAGGGGGTGATGCCGCGGATCTCGGCGATTTCGGGCGTGACCTTGTTGCCAGGCAGAACGCCGCCTTTGCCGGGCTTGGCTCCTTGCGCCAGCTTCACCTCAAACATCTTTACCTGCGGATAAGCGGCAATTTCCCGCAGGCGGGAATCGGAAAGATTACCCTCCGCATCGCGCACGCCGTATTTGGCGGTGCCGATCTGCATGATGATATCTGCCCCGCCTTCGAGGTGAAACTTGCTCAAACCACCCTCGCCCGTGCTCATCCAGATGCCGGCGAGTTTCGCCCCGCGCGAGAGTGCGGTGACAGCAGCATGGCTTAGCGCGCCGTAAGACATGCCGGAGATGTTGAAGAAGCTGTTTGCCGGGTAGGGTTCCTTGCTGGCCCCAGGGCCGTTGGCGATGCCGATGAGCTTGCCGGGATAAGATTTCCTATCCTCCTCCAGCACCGGAAAAGCCGCGTTACGGAAAACGAAGGTTGGCACGGCCTCCGACCCGAAGCTGACATAGTTGGAAACGCCCTTGGCCGAGCGATAAACCCAACTGCGTTCCAGCCGGTTGAA
>JAGWIE010000270.1 GCA_028866445.1 Rhodospirillales bacterium
GTATGGCCCGCGAAACAAAGATGCCGCCCTGGGCCAGCCCGCTCGGCAAAGAAATTCTGAATCTCGCCGAAACGCAGCTTTGTTATCTCAAATCCCAGCCCTTCCAGCGCGCTGATCAGCACGCCTTGCGCCCCGGCATCCGCCGGTGTGACGGAAGCGCAGCGCAGCAGGTCGCGCAACAAAGCAGGGGCAGAGATCACGCGCGCAGCAGCTCGTTGATGGAGGTTTTAGAACGCGTCTGCGCGTCCACGCGCTTCACGATAATTGCAGCGGAAAGGCTAGGTGCTGTGGGTGTTTTGCCCGGCAGGGTGCCCGGCACGACCACGGAATATGGTGGCACCTTGCCATAAAAAATCTCGCCGGTTTCACGGTCCACAATGCGGGTGGAAGCGCCCAGGAACACGCCCATGGAAAGCACCGCCCCCTGCCCCACAATCACACCTTCCGCAACCTCAGACCGCGCGCCGATAAAGCAATCATCCTCGATAATCACCGGGTTCGCCTGCAATGGCTCCAATACCCCGCCAATGCCAACCCCGCCGGAGATATGGCAATTTTTGCCAATCTGCGCGCAGGACCCAACGGTGGACCACGTGTCGATCATCGTGTTCTCACCCACATAAGCGCCGACATTCACAAAGCTCGGCATCAGCACCACGCCGGGGGCAATGTAAGCGGAACGACGCACCACCGCACCCGGTACGGCGCGCATCCCGGCATCGGCAAAGCGTGCTTCGTTCCAGCCTGCGAACTTCACCGCCACCTTGTCGAACACCGGGGCGCCACCGGCACCCCCTTGCAGCACATTGGCGTGTAGGCGGAAGGAAAGCAGCACCGCCTGCTTCAGCCACTGGTTCACCACCCAGCCATCCGCGCCCGGCTCCGCCACGCGCACCTTGCCAGCATCCAGCAACGCCAACGCAGCCTCAATCGCCGCGCGCTCATCGCCTATCGTGGCGGGCGAAATATTGGCCCGGTTTTCCCAGGCGGCTTCAATGGCGGCTTTTAAATCGATGCTCATCTTCTTATCCTCAAAATTTGCGGCGGCGCGTCTGTTAACTCAAACGGCGATGATCTTGTCCAGCCCGCCCATGTAAGGCCGCAACGCTTCCGGCACCGTAATGGAGCCATCCTCGTTCTGGTAGGTTTCCATAACGGCAATAAGCGCCCGCCCAACCGCCAGGCCGGAGCCATTCAGTGTATGCACAAATTCGGGCTTGCCTTCACCCGCGCGGTAACGCGCGTTCATCCGCCGTGCCTGGAAGGAGAGCGTGTTGGAGCAGGAGGAAATCTCCCGGTACGTTCTCTGCCCTGGCATCCAAACCTCCAAATCGTAGGTTTTTGCCGCGGAAAACCCGGTATCACCCGCGCATAGCAACATGCGCCGGTATGGCAGGCCGAGCCGTTCCAGCACTGTTTCGGCAGCGCGGGTCATGCGCTCATGCTCCTCCCAGCTCTGCTCAGGCGTGGTGATGCTCACCAGCTCCACCTTGCTGAACTGGTGCTGGCGCAGCATGCCGCGCACATCACGCCCCGCCGAACCAGCCTCAGACCGGAAGCAATAAGAAAGGGCGGTCATCCGCATTGGCAACTTTACCGCTGGAATAATGTCCCCGGCGGCAAGGTTCGTCAGCGGCACCTCAGCGGTGGGGATCAGCCAGCGTTCATCGGTGGTTTTAAACAAATCCTCGGCAAATTTCGGTAATTGCCCGGTGCCGTACATCGTCGCGTCGTTCACCAGCAGCGGCACAACGGTTTCTGAATAGCCGAACTCGCCAGTGTGCGTGTCCAGCATAAACTGCCCAAGCGCGCGTTCCAGCCGGGCAAGTGCGCCCCTCAACACGGTAAAGCGCGCCCCCGCCAGCTTGGCCGCTCCGGCGAAATCCATCAACCCCAACGCCTCGCCCAGCTCAAAATGCTGTTTCGGGGTGAAGCTAAACTCACGCGGCGCGCCCCAGAGTTTTTCCTGCTTGTTATATTGTTCGTCCTTACCTTCGGGTACGGAGGAAACAAGTGTATTCGGTATTTTGCTTAAAGAATCTCGCAGCATAGCGTCTAAGCGCGGTCCCTCGGCATCAAGCATATCCAGCGATTTCTTAATTCTTGCCGCCTCAGCTTCAAGGTTGTTTAGCCGCTCTTTCGCTTCGGTATTATGTCGAATTTCAAGGTTTAACTTAGCAATTTCAGCTTTTATTTCATTTATTCTTGCATCGCTGGCACCACCTAAAGGCGCCATCTGGAGCTCCCTTTGCAAACCTATCTGCTTCAAATCTGGAGAAGAAATTATCGAAGTCATTCCATTTAGTTGGCGTTTAAGCTGTCCGATCTCCTTAGAAACCGCGTTGCGTTCCGCCTGCAATTCCTGCTGCCTGGCCAAAGCCGCCCGGCGCTGCTCATCCAGCGCCAATATTTCTCCAGAAAGCGGCGGAAGGCCACGCCGGGCCAGCCCAGCATCAAACCCTGCTGCATCTTCGCGGATCATTTTAATATCATGCATGTTCGGCGTCTTTATCTTCTTCGGTTTCGGCTTCGTATTTTGGTTCGACAATCCGCACTAAAAACAGAGAAATCTCGAACAGAAAAATCAGTAGTCCGGCCATGATACACTGGCTGGGCACATCCGGCGGGGCCATTACCGCCGCGACGATAAAGCAGCCTACATAAGCATAGCGCCGGTATTTTTTGAGCATGGCATGGGAAACGATGCCCACCTTGCCCAACAGCGTCAGCAGCACGGGCAGCTCGAAACTGAG
>JAGWIE010000271.1 GCA_028866445.1 Rhodospirillales bacterium
GCGTTGGTCCAGGCGCTGGCATCCACCGGCTGGCCCAGAAGCGGCCCGCGCACAATTTGCAGCAAGCCGTAGAACGGATTCATTTTAATCAGCGCCAGGCTGAGGCCAAGCCCGCGATTCATCAACATCGCCGGGCTCCACATGATTGGTGTGATGTAGAATGCGATCTGCATGACACTGCCGACAATCGGCGGCACATCCCGGTAACGCGCACCAACCAACCCCAGCAGCAAGGCCACGGCGGAAGCATCCACCGCCCAAAGCGCCAGTGCCGGCAGCTCACTTAACAGCGACCAGCCGAGATGCGGCGGATAGATGATGAACACCACAATTATAACCGCAAGATTATGCGCCAGCACCAACAGATTACGCAAAACAACCCTGGCGGGGTGCACCGAATGCGCCATTCGTTGGGAACGAATCATGTCGGCGGAGACAGAAAAACAAATTGCCCCCTCGGCGGTGATCATGTTGATGAAATTCCACAGCACCAGCGAGATGGCGAGAAAAGGCAGATATGCCGCGACATCTTGGTGAAATAACCGGGAATAAACAAAGCCGATGGCGCCGATCATCACCGCGGTGGAAAGTGTCAGCCAGAACGGCCCCAGCAACGAGCCGCGATAGCGGAGCCGGATGTCGAAAAGACTGAGCGTCCACACCAAAGGCCAAAGGCGCAGACTTTCACGCAAATCCTGCACGGCGGAGGCCGCGCGACCCCGCCAGCTATGGGAGGCGGCGATAATAACCGGCTGAGAAGAAGGCCTGGCGGATCGCGCGAGGCCAGCCTCAACCTGGCCGGAATCCGGCACGAGCATATTCATGTGCTGCCGATTAGCCGAACCGAAGCGTGGCTTCAATCGCTGCATTCGTTCATGATCGGGAGTTTACGCCGGTATCCCAGAGAAGTTTAATTTTTCCAAAGCGTTATGAGCCATGTCGGTTAACGAATGATGATACGCGTTTGCGGTGTTTCGCTGATGAGCACATTGGCCCCAGGCGTAAGCGCTGCCGTGGCGGTGCCGGGCGGAGAAACCAGGGATTTTACCGACCCATCGGGCATTTGTAGAATCACTTCCTGGGCGCCCACCCCTGGCGCGGCATTCGGCTCACCCAGTGTCTGCATCACCTGGGCCAACGCCAACCCGGCTGAAACCGGCCGCGTTGCGAGCACCTTTGCCGAATAAGCCTGACCCTCTGGCGCTGCTATATGCTGCACCACAGGTTGTGGGGCCGCACAACCTGTCAGCAGAACCAAACCACTAAAATATAGAAAAAAAATGCGCATAGCACGTTGCTAGCACGGCGGCCGCGGCACCTGATAGCACCACGCCATGCAGGTTTTTCTTGCCCTAAGATTCGGCCTAGTTTAAGAGGTTACAACGCCTTTTTTAAGCCATTATTGAGCGAAATACCGTAACTCAATGGCGGATAGGCTGCGTGGAGGCTTTAAACCTTGGGTTCAACCAGAATTCTGGCCAATATTATTGTGCGGAAAATGGCGCGGCTGAAACCTGGGCTGGCGGCGGGCTGCGCCGGGCTGGCGCTGCTTTCCGCCTGTGCCGGCGGTGGCGGCCAGGGTGCCCGCTATACCAGCGAAACCACCGCGTATTACCTCGCCCATGCCGCACATAACTATAACCCGCCAGGCCCGCCCGGCGACCCCTGGGGACCCTATATTAAAATCGCCGCGGCGCATTTCGACATTCCGGCGATGTGGATTCGCCAGGTAATGCGCGTTGAATCCGGCGGGCATGAATATAGCGGCGGTCAGCTCATCGTTTCCGCCGCCGGGGCGATGGGGCTGATGCAGCTTGAACCCGGCACCTATCAAGAAATGGCAGAGCGCTACGGGCTCGGCAACGACCCGTTCAACCCCTACGATAACATCATGGCCGGCACGGCCTATATTCATGAAATGTATCAAGTTTACGGTTCACCTGGGTTTCTGGCGGCCTATAACGCCGGGCCTGGGCGGCTTGATTCCTTCATGAACAACAATGAGCCCCTGCCTGACGAAACCATTAATTACGTCGCCATGATTGCACCGAATATCGAAGGCTATTACCCCGAGCGGCGCTCAGTGGCGGATGAACTGGCCCTGAATACCGAGCCAATGGGCGAGGATGGCGGCATTCTGCCCAGCGGGTTTAGCCCCGAGGCACCAACGCCTTCACAACTCTCGGCGCCGGTTGAGGTGGCCTCGCTGGCCCCCGTTTCCACCCCGCCTGAAGACTCACCCGCGCCGGTTTCCATTCCCGTTTCTTCAATTCTTCCCGCCGTGGCCCAGAATCAGACAGCGCCCACCCAATCTGCACCTGTGCAAATGGCTTCAGTGCAGCCCGTGCCGCCGCCGGTCTCGATACCCATGCAGGCATCGCCGCCCGCCGCTCCACCACCTGCTCCAGTGCAGATGGCCTCGGCGCTCTACACCCCCAATACACTGCCAATACCTCCCGCCGTTCCGGCAACACATCAATACCCCATGGTTGCCAGCAACACGCTTCCCGTGCCGCCCCCAGTGCCAGCGCCAGTGCCCGCGCCACATAATTTCTCGCTCATTCCGCCAGCAATGGCGGAGACACCGCCAGTGCAAACCGTCGCTTTCAATTCCGGCCGTCATAGCTGGGGCATACAGGTTGGGGCTTATAACACCTCCTCCAACGCCCAGGCGGCGCTGGGCATGGCCGAGCTCACCGGTGCCAATGTGCTAACGCGGGCGCGGCCTGTGGTGATGAGCATACACAC
>JAGWIE010000272.1 GCA_028866445.1 Rhodospirillales bacterium
ATCTTCTGGTCTGCGGTGTGCGGTTTGGTGATGCTGTGCTCCTTTATCCTCGCCATGCCAGATCCGGTGAAGGCAGCGGGAGATGGTGCCAACGTGATCTTCAACCTGATGGCCGGGATGCCGGTACCCGCCGCGCTGAAGGATGTGCTATATATCGGCATTGTGCTGGCAAACTTCCTCTGTGCGCTGGCTGGCGTCACCTCCACCTCGCGCATGGTTTACGCCTTCTCGCGCGATGGTGGTTTGCCGGGCAGTAAGTTCCTCAAGCAAGTGGACCATAAACACCGCTCGCCGGTTTACGCCATATGGGCAACAGTGGCGCTCTCCATCGCCGCCACGCTATACTCGCCGGCCTTCGCGGCCCTGGCCGTGGGCTGTGCAATGTTCCTCTATATCTCATACTCCATGCCGATCCTGGCTGGGCTTTTCGCGGAGGGCAAAACCTGGACCGAGTTCGGGCCGTTCCGCCTCGGCGGGCTTTCCAAACCCTTCGCGATTATCACCGTGCTGGGGGCGCTGCTGATCATCTATGTCGGCACACGCCCACCTTACGATATTCTGGATAACTACTTCATCGGCCTGCTGGTGCTGCTGGCGGTTATCTGGTTTGGCATCGCGCGCACACGTTTCCCTGGTCCGCCAATCAACGCAGAGGAAATCGCCGCCCGCAGCACAGAAATCAGCGCGGAGGAAGCCGCCCTTAAAGGCGCGGTTGATTAGCAAAACTTGAGTGAACAAAAAGGCTCTCCCGTATACTTTGCGGGGGAGCCTAATTCGTTAGAGTTGCTCTAATAAGGGGCTTCATCCGCCATGCCAGCCGCGGGCGCGCGCCAGAGCCTCGGTGAAGCGAGTACGCAAAGCCTCCGGCACCGAAGCATCTGGTTGGAACACCGCACCTGCTGCCCGGATCTGCCCACAATCCACCCCGCACAACTCGGCAAGCCCGATCGCGGTCAGCTCATGCATGGCGGGCACCCGTATCTCAACACCCGCAGCGCTCGCCAGAAATTGCGCGAAATAAGCGCTCTGTGAAAGCCCGCCATCTATCGAGATGCCACGCGTAAGCGGCATCGCCGCCGCCGCCTCGCCGATCAGCCCTGCCGTTAGCAACGCAATGCCCTCAAGCACCGCGCGGATCATATCCCGCCGCCCGGTATCGTGACGCATACCAATGAAAAGTGGGGCGGCCTCACGGTCCCAATACGGGGCGGCCAAACCTGAGAGCGCCGGAACAAAGACAAGCCCGCGGCTGAGCGCAGACGGCCCTTCAAACGCGCCGAGTTCCACAACATCGCCGTACAGCCCTAGTCTGTGCGCCCATTCCAGCGCCGCCCCGGCGTCATAAACCCCGCCTTCTAGCGCATATTCGCTTGCCCGCCCGCTTTGCCGCCAGGCGATGGTGGGCAACAATGCTGGCGAATGCACAGGTGTTGTGCCGCAGAGCGTGAGCAAAAACGCGCCGGTGCCGAAGGTGATTTTGGTATCACCCGGCTGCCGGCAGCCATGCCCGTAGAGTGCCGCCTGCTGGTCCACAATCGAGGCCTTCACCGGCACGCCCTCAATTGCTCCGAATCCGTGATCCACAGGCAGAATGGGCGGCAGAGCGGAAACCGGCACACCGTGCAGCGCGCAAAGCTCATCACTCCACACGCCGCGGGGCAGATCAAGCAGCCCGGTGCGCGAGGCTGTCGCCGCGTCGGTTGCGAATACGCCGCAGAGCCGGTCTAGAAAAAATGCATCCGTGGTGCCAAGGCGCAGCCGCCCGGCGGCGTGTGCGGCGCGGGCTGCTTCGCTGTGGCGTAGAATCCATCCCAGCTTGGAGGCCGAGAAATACGCATCCAGCGGCAGCCCGCTGAGCTCTTTCGCGCGTGCATGTGCCGTAGCGTCCATGGCCTGCAACGCAGGCCCGGTGCGTGCATCCTGCCAGACGATCACCGGCGAGAATGCAACGCCGCTCTGTGCGTCCCAGGCAAGGCAGCTTTCGCCCTGGTTGGCGATGCCGATGGCATCCACCTGGCCAGCGCCACGCAGCAGTGCGCGGATATTGTTGAGCAGTTCCTCAGGATCATGCTCCACCCAGCCTGGTTGCGGATGGTGCTGGGTGTGGGTGCGCGCACCGCTCAAATGCCAGCGACCGCCTGTCTCGATGACGATGCAACGGGTTGATGTGGTGCCTTGGTCGATTGCGGCGACGCGCATGGTTCAGCCCTCGCGGAAACAGAAGCTGATGCGCTGGGCTGCATGAAGGCCGACTGGCATCGGCACCAGCACTCGCCGCTCGGGCAAAAACTCGCCGCGCCGGGACCAGACCCGCGCGCCATCGCATTCGAGCGATAATTCCCCCCGCACGCGGGTGGTGAACCTTAGCTGGAACTCACCAAGCGCCCCCCGTGCTGTATCCTCAGCGCGCACATATCCGGGGACCACCAGTTTGATCGGCGGTGCGAATGACACGGCCACACGCTGCACCTCGCCTGGGTGCGCGAGGTCCCGCGCCACCGCCGCCCCAATGGCTTGCCCCTCGCGGAACGCCCAGCCGCCGGTTTCAACCGCCCGCAGCAGATTGCCGCAGGCGAAGTAAAACGGGTTTGCACAGCGCCCATCCTGGTCGATTGCCGGGGCTTGCGCGGCCTTCGCCAAGGCCATGCCGGAGCTTAGGAATAGCGACGCCTCGGGCACGAAGCGGCCGGTTACCAGCACGCCGTCGCAGGCGATGTCACGCATGGCACCGCCATGGCTGAT
>JAGWIE010000011.1 GCA_028866445.1 Rhodospirillales bacterium
GATAACGCTGGAAGAGCTGGCGGCGGAGATGGTGGAAGCCGATTTACGCAGGCTCGCACAAAAATGACCCGGCTGCTGCTTACTGGCGGCAGCGGCTTCGTGGGCCAGCATTTGCAGCGCCATCTGCGCCAGGCCGCGCCAGAGGTGGACGTTTTTGCCCCGACATTGGACATCACGGATGCCCACGCCATTAACAGGCTGATCGAAGCCGCAAAGCCAGATGCGCTGCTGCATCTGGCAGCTATTTCAACCCCGGCTGAGGCAGCAAATGCGCCAGACCGTGCCTGGGCCGTGAATGTGCAGGGCACGCTGAACCTTGCCCAAGCCGTACTTGCCCACGCACCTGCTTGCCGGTTTGTTTTTATCTCTAGCGCGGAAGTTTATGGCCGCGCCTTTCTAGCGGGAACGCCGGTGACTGAAGAAACACCGCCGGAGCCGCTAACCCCCTATGCCAAAACCAAGGCGGAAGCGGAGGCTGCACTGACCGCCCTACCGGGGTTGAAGCTGTTGCGCCTGCGTCCGGCCAACCATACCGGGCCGGGGCAAGCCCCCGGATTCGTGGTGCCTGCTTTTGCCCAACAAATCGCGCGTATTGAGGCAGGGTTACAGCTACCTATCCTCGCCACCGGCAATTTGGATGTGAAGCGCAATTTTCTGGATGTGCGGGATGTGTGCGCCGCCTATGCCGCGGCCCTCACCCTGCCTGATTTTGTGCCTGGCGAAATTCTCAATATCGGCGCGGGTGCCACACAGCGTATTGGCGACATGCTGGAAATTCTGCTTGGATTGTCTAAAGCGCGCATCCGCGTGAAAACGGACCCGGCGAAACAACGCCCTTCGGAAATCCCTGCCGCGGAGATTAGCACCACCCGCGCACGGGCACGCCTTGGCTGGGCGCCGCGCATACCGATTCATGAAACTTTGGCCGAAACGCTGGATTTTTGGCGCGCGGAATAGCGGCGGCGCTACCCCGCGAAAGCCTGCTCAACCTCCGCCCAGTTTTTTACCCAGCCGGGCGGCTCCAGCGGGGCCAAGCCCGGCACCGCCGCCTCAAGTACCGGCCCCGGCGGCACCAACCTGCCACCCTTCACAAATGCCGCGCGCATGGCCGCACTACACGCTACGCCCTGCGGGCCGGTGAAAATCTGCTCGACATACATCCAGCGTTCATCCCAGCCGAGCAGCCTGGTTGCCAGGGTAAACCGCGCGAACGGTGAGAGCGGGCGGCGGAAGCGCATCGCCGCACCGCCCAGGACGACACCCAATTTCTGCCGCCGCATTTCGCGCCAGGCACCGGCGCGCAGAATAAAATCCGTGCGGCCCAGATCCATCAACGCCATGTACCGCGAGTTCGTCATGTGCAGATTAAGGTCGAGGTCCAGCGGCCAAACCCTGAATCCGAGTTCCGACACATCCGCCAGCTTCAACCTGGGACCGTGCATCGCATCAATGATAACCAGCAGCAGCCGGAAGATTAGATTCATGCGCTCTTACCGGCCAACTCTTCCGCCACCAATTCCTTACGCGATAATTTACCGATGATGGTTTTTGGCAAGCTATCCCGAAACTCGATCTTCTTTGGCCGTTCCACCGGCGAAAGCAGGGTTGCAAGAAAGTTTTGCAATGCTTCCTCGGTGACTTGTGCATTTGCCTGCAGCCGCACGAATGCCTTCGGCACCTGGCCGCGCTTGGCATCTGGTATGCCTATCACCACCGCCTCCAGCACCGCCGGGTGTTTATAAAGCGCTTCCTCCACCACGCGCGGATACACTTTATAGCCACCGGAAATGATGAGGTCTTTGATGCGGTCTACCAGAAAGATATAGCCGTCCGGGTCGATATATCCCACATCGCCGGTGCGTAGCGCGCCATCCACGAGCACGTTCGCGGTCTCGTCCGGCTGGTTCCAATAACCCACCATCACCTGCGGGCCACGCACGCAAACCTCGCCCAACTCACCTTGCGCCATTATGCGCGCGGGATCGTTTATGTCACGGATTTCAACGATCGTTTCATCCACCGGCAGGCCGATGGACCCATCGCGCACAGCCCCGAACAAATTTGCCGCCACTACCGGCGAAGTTTCTGAAAGCCCGTAGCCCTCGACCAGTTGGCAGCCTGAAAGCTGCTCAAAACGGGCGCGAATTTCAGCGGGCAAAGGTGCCGCCCCCGAGACGCAGAAACGGATGGAGGAAAGCTCCCATTTTTCCTGCGCCGCGGCCTCGTTGATATTGGCATAAATGGTGGGCACGCCAGGGAAAAACACCGGCTTTGTGCGCGCCAGGGTTTTACGCAGCAATGTCTTGTCGTAACGCGGCAGCAGGATGATCTCCAGCCCAAGCATAACGGAGAGATTCATCGCCACCGTCATCGCGAACACATGAAACAACGGCACCAGCGTTAACATGCCAGATCCGGGCGGAATGTCCGGCAAGCGCCTTGCCACCTGCACGCAATTGGCGACGAGGTTGGCGTGGCTCAGCATCACCGCCTTTGGAATACCCGTGGTGCCGCCTGTATATTGCAGCACCGCAATATCTGTGGCCGGGCTGCACGGTACGGGCCGCGCAACCTCGCCACGCGTTAGCAGCTTTTGAAATGGCACATGCCGGGAATCAACTTGGATGTTCGCCAAACTCTTGCGCCGTGTTAGCCAGAACCCGACCCGCTTCAGCGGGTCCAGAATGCCCAGCATGGAGCCGATGACAAGATGATTGAGCGACCCATCCGCCACGATGGGGGCGAATTTCGCGTATAGTTCATCCACATCCAGCGTAACGGCAATGCGCGCACCGCTATCTTTCAGAAAATACCGGATCTCGCTTTCTGTATAAAGCGGGCTTAAATTCACCACCACGCCACCGGCGCGCAAAATCGCATAATAGCAAATCACGTAATAAGGCGTGTTCGGCAGGCATAAAGCCACCCGCGCGCCCCTCACCACGCCGAGTTTTTGAAACCCCGCCGCCGCGCGCGCCACCAACCGGCTCAGCCTGGCATAGCTTGTGCGCTTGCCCAGAAAATCCATGGCCCAAACATCTGGAAATTGCGCCGCAGCAGCGGTTAGGAGCTCATCCACCGGCAGGGCTGGAATGACCCCGCTGCGCCAAGCTGGATTCATCATCAGCCTCCCTGACAGACGGCTAAAGCTTCAGCCGGGCGGCGCCAGACCTCTGAGCGGCCAAGCAGGGGAATCCCGATATAGCCGCGCACATGCAAGGTGCCGTCCGCCGCCAGATGCATGACAGATTTATAGGTTTTGCCATTCTGCGGGTCGTAAATCCAACCGTTTTGCCATCCACCCTGGCCATCGGGGGAAAAGTTACCCAGAATCGGCAAGCCGCATAAGGGCCGGGCCTTTAAGGCCGCGTTGCTGTTGTGAATGTCCGTCTTCGGCTGGCCCGCTTTATCTTTAGGCACTTTCAGCCATTCAATCTTGCCGCATAAATCATTCCCGCAAGAGGAAATAACAATGCCCGCTTTGCCGCTCTGGTCCATCCACCAGCCCGCCGGGGCACCCTGCGCCATGGCCGGGGCGATGCCGAGAATGATGCTAAACCCAATAATAAGGATTTTTACACGGTGCGCGAATAAGATATCTTGCATTTCCGTCCCTATTTAGTATTTTACATACATAATACGTTAGGTTTCGCCTCTATTCAATAGTAAAGACGGGCGGTACGCTCTCAAAAAAACAAGCAAGCTGAGGAGGTTACTAAGAGCATGAAAACCGTGAAGCCATACAAAGCACATCTTTTGGCGGCAACAGCATGCGGCGCTCTGGCCAGTTTTAGCCTGGGCCAAGTGGCGCACGCTTCCGGTTTTGGCCTGCGCGAAGGCCTGCCGGACTGGATGGGCACAGCCTTTGCTGGCGATGAAGCCAAAGCGTATGATGCCAGCACCGCCTGGACCAACCCCGCCGGTATGGCGCTGTTGGATGAAAGCCAGCTCGCGGGCGGTGTTAGTCTTATCTCCCCTTCCGCGCATTTTTCGGGCTATAACACCAACCCCCTTACTGGCGGCAAGGTTAGCGGCAGCCAGGGCGGCAACGCTGTAACGCCCGCCGCCTCTGGCTCTCTATTTGCCGTGTTTGCGCCGCTACCCGATTTGCGGTTCGGCCTTTCCATCACCAATCCATATGGCGAGCGCACCGCCTACCCTGGGGATTTCGTTGGCCGTTATCAGGCCCTTGTTTCCAGCATCACCGCTGTCGATTTCGGTGCCGTTGTATCATATAAATTCAACGACCAATTCTCTTTAGGTGGCGGCCCGGTTTTTGAGTATTTTAATTCCCGCCTCACACAGGCGCTGAACGTGCCAGGGCTGAGCGCCGCCACCGGGCAGGACCCGATAGCCGATGTGCATGGCGACGATGTGGGGTTTGGCTACAATATCGGCGGACTTTACAGAATTGACGACGCGACGCGCATTGGCCTCGATTATCACTCACGTATCCGGCACAATATTTCCGGCACGCAGAGCGTTACCGTTCCGGCGATTTATTCCGCCCTCAGCCCTGCCACTGCGGCCCTGCTGGAAGCTGGCAACAGCCCGGCCACCACCTCTATCACCATGCCGGATTCCATAAACTTGGGTATATATCATCAGATTACCCCAGCCTGGGCGGTGATGGGCAGCCTGGAATGGACGCATTGGGCACTGCTGAACAGCCTACATATAACGCCTACCAATGGCTATCCCGGCACGGTAGTTTACGAAAACTGGCGCAACACCTGGTTTGCCGCCATCGGCACAAATTACCAGCTTACCGACCGGATTATGCTGCAAGCGGGCTTTGCCTACGATGAATCGCCGGTGACGGACAGCAACCGCACCGCCCGGGTGCCGGACGCGAACCATTACGACCTCGGCATGGGTGCGCAATATAAAATTACCCAAGCAGCGAACCTGGAATTTGCTTATGGCCACGTGTTCACACCCGGCGGCAGCATCCACAGCACAACCTCCAGCACCCTGCCCACACCCAGCGGAACGCTTATCGGCAATTACTCCGCTTCCGATAATTCCTTCACCGCTGGGCTGACTGTGAAATTCTAACCTCTGCCATGCCCGGGGCGCCAGATACGGGCATGAGCCAGACGACAGGACCTTAAATGTCGCACCCAGACCCGCTTTTTACCGTTACCCAGCTCGGCGCAGAGCTGGGAGTTACGGTGCGGACCTTGCATTTTTACGAGGCGCAGGGGCTTATAACCCCGCGCCGTGCGGGCAATACGCGCGTCTATTCTCAGCGGGACCGCGCTCGTATGATTCTCATTTTGCGCGGCAAGCGGCTTGGTTTCTCGATTAAAGAGATCAAGGAATATCTTGAGCTTTACGACATAGACCCGACCCACGGCAAACAGACCAGGGCACTTCTCAAGGCCGTGCAGAACCGTATCCAAAAACTGGAAGACCAACGCCATGCCGTGGAACAGACCCTAACTGAGCTGCGCGGCATCGAGCTGCAATGCGAGGATGCGCTGGACACAATGCCCTCACCCGCAACCACCGCCAAAGCCGGGCGGGTGAAAAAAACCGCCGCCAAACCGATCGGGAGATCACCGTGACCAAAGCCGTTATCGCAAGCTATGTCCGCTCGCCTTTCACCCTTGCCAATAAGGGCGCGCTTGCCCGCACCAGGCCAGACGATATCGCCGCTGAGCTAATCGCTTCCTTTGTCGCCCGGGCGGGTATCAACCCATCCGACCTTGAAGCGGTTATTCTCGGTTGCGCTTTTCCTGAAGGCGAGCAGGGGCTGAACCTTGCAAGGCTGGTGGCCCTTCATGCCGGGCTCCCGCAATCTGTAGGCGGGTACACGGTGAATCACTTTTGTGGTTCCTCCATGCAGGCCATTCACATCGCCGCGGGGCATATCGCCGCAGGTGCTGGCGAAGTGTTTATCGCCGCCGGGGTTGAAAGCATGAGCCGAGTGCCGATGATGGGCTTCAACCCGCTGCCTAACCCGGCTTTGTATGAAAAGCTTCCCGCCGCCTATATGGGCATGGGCGAAACCGCCGAGAATGTGGCGGCGAAATGGAATATCTCCCGCGCTGAGCAGGAGGCTTTCGCGGTGGAGAGCCAGCGCCGCGCCGCCGCCGCCATCAAGGCTGGATATTTCAAGGATGAGATTAGTCCCATCACCACCAAGGCGGGCAAGGTGGACGCGGATGGATGCCCACGGCCTGAGACCACCGTCGAGGGTCTGGCTGGCTTAAAACCCGCCTTCAGCGCTGAGGGTTCCGTTACCGCCGGCACCTCCTCCCCGCTGACGGATGGTGCCTCGGCCGTGCTGGTCTGCACGGAAGAATATGCCGCGAAACATGGGTTGAAGCCGCTGGCCCGCATCATCGCCGCCGCCACCGCCGGCTGCGCGCCGGAAATTATGGGCATTGGCCCTGTTGCCGCCACCAAGAAAGCGCTGGCCCGTGCTGGGCTTTCTGTATCTGACATTGATGTGGTGGAGTTAAACGAGGCGTTTGCCTCGCAATCGCTGGCCTGCATCCGCGACCTTGGGCTGGACGCTGCAAAGGTGAACATCGATGGCGGGGCCATCGCTCTTGGTCATCCGCTGGGTGCCACGGGGGCGCGCATTACCGGCAAGGCAGCCAGCCTGCTGGCTCGGATTGGCGGGCGCTATGCGCTGGCCACGCAATGCATTGGCGGCGGCCAGGGCATTGCCACCATTCTGGAGCGCGTGTGATGGAAAGCATTCATAAGGCTGCCGTTATCGGCGCGGGCACCATGGGGGCGGCCATCGCCGCGCAATTCGCCAATGCGGGTGTGCCGGTGCTGCTGCTGGACGTGGTGCCGGATGGCGCCAAAAACGCCATCGCCAAAATGTTGAAGACAGAGCCTGCGCCCTTCATGTCCGCCCGTGCCGCCAAGCTGGTCACGCCGGGCAATATAGCGGATGATCTTTCCCAGCTTGCCTCTTGCGACTGGGTGGTTGAAGCCATCATCGAGCGGCTGGATGTAAAGCAGGAGCTTTATCGCAAGATCGACGCCATTCGCCGCCCCGGCACAGCGGTTTCCTCTAACACCTCCACCATACCGCTGGCCAAACTGACCGAGGGAATGCCGGAGAATTTTAAACGTGATTTCCTAATCACGCATTTCTTCAACCCGCCACGCTATATGCGCCTGCTGGAACTGGTGACGAGCCCTGAAACCGACCCTGACCTTGCCAGCAAGATATCGAATTTTACGGACCACGCGCTGGGCAAGAGTGTGGTGATTGCCAAGGATTCGCCGGGTTTCATTGCCAACCGCCTCGGCGTGTTCTGGCTGCAAACCGGCGTGATCGAGGCAATGGATGCAGGGCTGACGGTGGAGGAAGCCGATGCCATCATGGGCCGCCCCTTTGGTATTCCCAAAACCGGCGTGTTTGGGCTTATCGACCTCGTGGGGCTGGATTTGATGCCGCATATTAATGCCAGCCTCGCGGGCGCTCTGCCCGCCAGCGATGCCTTCCATGCCACCAACCGCGATTTGCCGCTGACGAAGAAGATGATCGCGGAAGGCTATACCGGCCGCAAGGGCAAAGGCGGGTTTTACCGAAAGGGCGCGAAAGGGCGCGAGGCCATCGATCTTGCAACCGGCGAGTACCGCCCGATGCAGAAAGCCGCGACACCTGACGGGCGGGATTTGCAGGCTTTGCTCACCCAATCCCGCTATGCCTGGAGGGTGATGGGCCAGACTCTGGCTTATGCTGCCTCTCTGGTACCGGAAGCGGCTGAGGATATCCATGCCATCGATGAAGCAATGCGGCTTGGTTATAACTGGAAACTTGGTCCGTTTGAGCTGATCGACAAACTTGGCGCGGATTGGCTGGCCGACAAACTGGCTGCCGATAACTTCCCCGTTCCCGCCTTGCTCACTGCCGCCAGGGGTAAAAAATTCTATCGGGTTGAAAACGGCGCCCGCGAATATCTGGGCCAGGACAGTGCCTACCATAAGCTCACCCGCCCGGACGGCGTGGTGATGCTGGAAGACATTAAACTTACTTCCAAGCCATTGCTGAAAAACGCCTCCGCCTCCGTGTGGGATATTGGCGACGGCGTTTTATGTTTTGAATTGACCTCAAAGAGCAATAGCTGGGACCAGCAGAATCTTGAACTTCTCGACCAGGCCCTCGATCTTGTGCCGCAAAACCACAAGGCGCTGGTGATTTATAACGAGGGCTCGCATTTCTCCGCCGGGGCAAATCTCGGCTTGGCACTTTTTGCCGCCAACATCGCCGCTTGGGGGGAGATTGAGAAACTCGTCAGCTCCGGCCAGCGGATTTTTAAGAAGCTGAAATATTCGCCCTTCCCCAGCATTGCCGCACCGTTCGGCATGGCGCTGGGGGGCGGATGCGAGATTGTGCTGCATTCCTCCGCCGCGCAGGCCCATGCGGAAACCTATATCGGGCTGGTGGAATGTGGCGTGGGCCTTGTACCCGCATGGGGTGGCTGCACGGAGATGCTGGCACGCTGGGCTGCCAATAAGGCGATGCCGCGCGGGCCCATGCCAGCCGCCACAAAAGTGTTCGAGACGGTGAGCACCGCCACGGTGAGCAAATCCGCTGCCAACGCCAAGGAACTTCTGTTTTTGCGCGAGAGCGACGGCATTACCATGAACCGTTACCGCCTGCTGGCCGACGCCAAAGCCAAGGCGCTTTCCCTGGCGGAACATTACGCTCCGCCCGAACCACCGACCTATCAACTGCCCGGGGCGGATGGCCGCACGGCCTTCACCATGGCGGTGAAGGATTTCCGCAAGAAGGGCCTGGCCACGCCTTACGACGAAGTTGTGGCCGCAGAGCTGGCCACTGTGCTCAGCGGCGGCGAGGCCGATCTCATCGACCGCCCGACCGAGCAGCAAATTCTTGAAATTGAACACGCCGCCTTTATGCGGTTGATGAAACAGGACGGCACGCTGGCGCGCATCGAGGCGATGCTCACCACCGGCAAGCCGCTCCGCAACTAAGGAGAAGAAGCCATGCAAACCTACACCGCGCCCTTGCGGGACATGCGCTTTGTTCTGCACGAGCTACACCCCGCAAAGCCCCTGCCCGGCACCGAGGATTTTACGCCCGACTTGCTGGACAGCGTTTTGGAGGAAGCCGGAAAATTCTGCGCTGAAATTCTGCTGCCCCTTAACGCCCCTGGCGATGAGGAAGGCTGCCATTACGAAAACGGCGTGGTGCGCACGCCCAAAGGCTTCAAAGAGGCTTACAAGGCGTTCTCAGAGGCTGGCTGGGGGGCGCTGAACGCCGACCCGCAATATGGCGGCCAGGGCTTGCCGGAAACGGTGGCGAAGCTGGTGGAGGAAATGATCTGCGCCTGCAACATTTCCTTCGGGCTTTACCCTGGCCTTTCCCACGGCGCTTATGTGGCGCTGAAGAGCCATGGTTCCGAGGAGCTGAAAGATTTTTATCTGCCGAAGCTTGTCTCTGGCGAATGGTCCGGCACCATGTGCCTCACCGAAGCCCATTGCGGCACGGATTTGGGGTTGCTGCGCACCAAGGCGGCGCCGCAGGAAAATGGCAGCTATACGCTGAATGGTTCTAAAATCTTTATCTCCGCCGGTGAACACGACATGGCTGAGAATATCATCCACCTCGTGCTTGCTCGCCTGCCAGATGCGCCGCCGGGCATTAAGGGCATCTCGCTCTTTCTGGTACCGAAATTCCTGCCGGATGCAAACGGCAAACCCGGCCAGCGCAATGGTGTTTCTTGCGCTGCCATTGAGCACAAGATGGGCATTAAAGCCTCCGCCACGTGCCAGATTAATTTCGACGACGCGAAGGGTTTTCTTGTCGGCGCAGCCCATAAGGGTATGCAGGCGATGTTCGTGATGATGAATTCCGAACGCCTCTCGGTTGGCACACAAGGTTTGGGCATTGGCGAGGCGGCATATCAAGGTGCCGTGGCCTACGCCAAGGACCGTTTGCAGGGCCGCTCCCTGGCAGGCGCCAAATACCCGGAGAAACCGGCGGACCCGATTATTGTGCACCCGGATATTCGCCGCAATCTGATGACCATGCGCGCCTATAACGAGGGCTGCCGAGCGCTTGGCATTTGGGTTGCTGGCGTTATGGACATCGCAGAACGCAGCGAGGACCCGAAGGAAAAGGCGGAGGCGGAGGAGTTTATCGCCATCATCACCCCGGTGGTGAAGGCGCTGTTCACCGATCTCGGCTTTGAGAGTGCCAACCTCGCTGTGCAGACCTATGGTGGCCACGGCTATATCCGCGACCACGGCATGGAACAGCTCGTGCGGGATTCCCGCATTGCGATGATTTACGAAGGCACCAACGGCATTCAGGCGCTGGACCTCGTGGGCCGCAAACTGCCCGCGAATATGGGCCGCGGCTTGCGCCGGTTTTTCCACCCGCTGGCGGCGTTTATAGAAGCCGAGCAGACCCACCCGAAAATTGGCAAAATGGTGCAGGGTTTCGCCCGCGCCTTCGGGGCGTTGCAGCTTGCCACCGGCTTTATCGCTGAGAGGGGCTTAAAGGATGCCGAGGAAGCCGGTGCCGCGGCTACGGATTATCTGCGCCTGTTTGGGCTGGTCGCACTGGGCTTTATGTGGATGCGCACGGCAAAAATCGCGGCGGAGGCCAGCGGTGATGAAGAATTCTACACCGCCAAACTCGCCACCGCACGGTTCTTCGTGGAACGCATTCTGCCGCAAGCAGGGGCACTGCTGTTCACCATCAAATCCGGCAAGGGCGCGATGATGGCGCTGGAGGACAGCGCCTTCTGATTACTGCAATAATGTCGGCTGCGTGGCCGCAGCGGCACTGCTTGGCATCACCATGGTGCGCTGGTCGAGCGACTGGAACATCCACACCGTAAGGCCAACCGTGATGATGAACAGTGGCACAGTGAGGATAAGCGAAACGCTTTTCCAAATCTGCGCGCGGGAGATATCCAGCCCGTAGAACAAAGCCGCCTGCGAAAGCAGTGCCAGAAAGGCCAAACCGCCCACCAGTTCCACGAAGGATTGGTAGGCGAGGTCATGACGCATGGTGACGATAAGGGCGGCACCCATCAGCAGCACAGTGCTGATGAACCCTGCGATATAACGCAGCGCCCCGCCCTGTTGAACTTCCGGGTGCGCCAGAGGATCGGAATGAGAACCGGCCATTTTCAGGCTCCAATCATGTAAACATAAACATATACACAAACCCACACGGTTGCCTGAAACTGCCAAAACATGCGCAGGTTCAGCATCCGGGCCACCACCATTTCGTTGAAACCGTAGCGCGGTATCTGCACCAGCATCACCAGCATCCACAGAATACCGATGCCCATATGGATCGCGTGGGTGAGGATGAGCACGAAATAAGCGGAGAGATAGCCTGAGCGGTCCATACCGTCGCCCTGTGCGGCCAGCGCGGTCAGATCGTGAATCCCAAAGGCCAGGAACACCACCGCCAGGACAATGGAGGCGATAATGCCCAATGCCGTGCCGCCGCGCTTGCCGTTTTTCATGGAAACTGTGGAAAGACTGTAGGCGGTTACGGAACCCAGAATGGCGATGGTCTGCCAGAAGCCTTCAATTGGGTTTACGATCTGCGATGCAATTGGCCCGCCGGCCGCGTTCATCGGTGTATCGAGCACCGCATATGATGCAAAGAGAGCCGTGAACAGCAGCGCATCGCTGAGCATATAAAGCCAGAAGCCCAAAGTGCGGGCAGAAATCTGGTTATGCCCCGCGTAGCCTGGGCGGAACAGGCGCGTATTCGCGGTGGGTGCAGCTTCGTGGGCCATTAATGCGCCTCCGCATGAATGCTGTGATGGGAACGGTCTGGCTGTTCCGAGGTGATTGAACCAATGGCAAGGTTACGCTCCATCGCCTCAACCTCGTTTGGCTGCAAATGGTAGCCAGCGTTCTTGTCGAAGGAACGGAAGATCACGATCGCCACGATGCCCAGAAGCCCCAAAGCCGCCAGCCACCAGATGCGCCAGATCATCGCGAAACCAAATATGCCAGCGCAGGCGCCCAGAATGACCGGCAAGCCGGAATTGCTTGGCATATGAATTTCCTCATATGCATCCGGCTTTGCGTTCGCCAACTCATGTTTGCGGCGCCAGGCCAGCTCATCGCGGGTATTCACCTGAGGCGTTACTGCGAAATTATAGAACGGAATTGGCGTTGGTGTTAGCCATTCCAGCGTGCGGGATGTGCCCCACGGGTCCGCGCCCAAACGTTCCCTGTTTCGGTTCTTGATTGAAACCACCAGCATCATCGCAAATAGCGCCAGAGAGATGACATAGAGAACCATGCCAACTTCTTCGATCACCAGCATCGGTTTCCAGGCGGTGTTGAATGTCCATTCCAGGCGGCGGGTTTCGCCTTCAAAGCCCAGCGCGAACATCGCAGTAAACACCGTGATGGTGCCTATGGCGAAGGTCCAGAAGAACGCCTTGCCCCAGCTTTCATCAAGCTTAAAGCCGAACAGCTTGGGGAACCAGTAGGTAACGCCTGCAAAACCGGCGCAAACCACCATCAGCACCATGCAATGGAAATGCGCGATGACGAACACGCTGTCATGCACGGTGTAGTTAATCGCAGGCAGCGCCAGCATCATGCCGGTCAGCCCGCCGATCAACAGCAGGAACAGCCCGAACATCGCCCATAGCATCGGCACGGTATAAGTAATCCGCCCGCGATAGAGGGTGAACATCCAGTTGAACACCTTCACACCCGTGGGAATACCCACCAGCATGGTAGCGACGGAGAAAAAGCCATTGATGTCCGGCCCGGAGCCCATGGTAAAGAAATGGTGCAGCCAGACCAGCCAGGAGATGCCGGCGATGGCAAACGTTGCTGCCACCATCGTCACATATCCGAAGATTGGTTTTTCTGAGAAGGTCGGGATCACCTCAGACAGCACACCGAAGGTCGGCAGAATGAGGAAGTAAACCTCAGGATGACCCCAGATCCAGAACAGATTGGTGTACAGCATGAGGTTGCCGCCCATGCCGGCGGTGAAGAAATGCGTGCCGAGGTAACGGTCTGCCCCCAACAATGCCAGCGCCACACCCAGAACCGGGAAGGCGGTGAGGCCGATGATGTTGGTGGAAAGTGTGGTCCAGGAAAACACCGGCATGCGGAACCAGGTCATGCCTGGGGCGCGCATATCCACAATGGTCACGATCATGTTGATCGCGTTCAATGTGGTGCCGACGGAGGAGATCTGAATCGCCCACATCCAGTAATCAACGCCCGTGCCTGGCGAGAAGGGCAGCTCCGTCAGCGGGATAAGCCCCACCCAGCCAGCCTGCGAGAAATCTCCCACGAACAGCGAAATCATCACCAGCGCCGCCGCCGCCGTGGTCAGCCACAGGCTCACCGCGTTCATATACGGAAAGGCCATGTCCCGCGCGCCGATTTGCAAGGGCACTACGATGTTTTGAAAGCCAGTGAGTATAGGCGTGGCTGCGAACAGGATCATGATGGTGCCGTGCGCGGAATACACCTGGTCGAAATGGAAGGGCGGCAAAAACCCATGCTGAGCGCCCAGAAAACCCGCGGCGTGCGGCCCATTGGCCAATACCTGCTGGGTGCGGATGAGCAACCCATCCGCGAAGCCGCGGAACAGCATGACCAGGCCGACGATAATATACATCACGCCGATTTTTTTGTGATCGACCGTGGTGAGCCACTCGCGCCACAAATAGCCAACCTTCTTATAATAAAGAACAACGCCGATCACCGCCAGGCCGATTAAGGCCGCGACCGCGAAGGTTACCTGCAAAATAGGGTTGGTGTAGGGAATCTGGTCCAGGGTGAGGCGGCCAAACAGCAGCGACCAGGGACCGGGAGCTTGTAATTGCATGATCTACCTTCCTTCGCTCTATTTCTCGTTAGAGCCGATGCTCTTGGTCAGTTCCGAAGACACCGGGTACACAACACCCGCCTGCGCCGCGGCCACGAC
>JAGWIE010000273.1 GCA_028866445.1 Rhodospirillales bacterium
CGTTTGCACCCAGCCGATTTCATCCTGCGCCGCGGAAAGCCCACCGCCGATATCTTGCAAAGATGAAGCGACGATCTGGATATCCAGCAACGCCGCGAACATGCCCACACACATCACGGCAAAGGGCAGCACGGCTTTCATTTGGTGTTTACAGCAGCGGTGACGGAAAGCCCTGGCCGCAACAACCCCAAAGTGGCCGCGTTGCCTGTAAGCTGGATACGCACCGGCACGCGCTGGACGATTTTAGTGAAATTACCTGTGGCGTTTTCAGCCGGCAGCAGGCTGAACACGGCGCCGGAGGCAGGTGAGAGGCTCTGCACAATGCCAGTTATCTTGGTGCCAGGCGAGATATCGGCGCTTATCTGCACTTCCTGCCCAGGGTGCATGTGAGCGAGCTGGTCCTCTTTGAAATTCGCGTCCACCCATAAACCTGCTGCGGGCACCAGTGAGATGAGTTGCGTGCCCGCACTGGCATAATCACCCACATGCGCCGCGCGGTTGCCCACAACGCCATCAAACGGTGCGCGGATCTGGGTGTATTGCAGGTTCAGCGCGGCGTTTTGCTCTTCCGCCTGCGCGCCCGCCAGGCTGGCTTGCGCCTCTGTCTGCTCTGTTTCAATCACAGCCTGTTGCGCCTGGGCTGCCGCCAGGGCGGCGCGGGCTTTCTGTGCCGCCGCGCGGTTCTGCTGATAAGTAGCGCGGGCCGTTTGCGCCTGCTGCACAGAGCCCGCATTGATCCGGGCCAGATTGTCATAGCGCGTTTGATTGGCGGCACCGAGCGTCACTGCGGCATCGGCGGAGGTGATTTCAGTCCGCGCCTCCGCGATCACCGCGTCTTGCAGGGTCTGTTGCGCGGCCAGATTCGCCAGTGCGGCCTGTGCTGCCTGCACATTGGCTTTGGCTTTGGCCAAGGCGGCTTGGTAAGGGCGGTTATCCAGCTGAATGAGCAACTGCCCCTTCTGCACGGCCTGGTTATCCGTTACCGCCATCAATGCCACCAGCCCGCTCACCTGTGGCGCCAGGCTGGAAACATCACCGCCCACGTAAGCGTCGTCCGTGCTCTGAATATATTGCCCGTAGCGCCAATCATTCACGCCCCAGGCCAGGGCAGCGGCAGCCAGAACAACAATCCCACCCCAAAGCAGAGCACGGCGTGGCAGCGTTCTCCGCCTGGTGGGAATATTACCCGCGACTGCCGCGCCGCTCATGCCACTGCTGCCGTATGGTAGCGCGCGGCGGCGTGGTCGCGGGAGAGGTTAGGGCCCATCTTCAGCCGCGCCTGGGTAAACGCATCAAACTCCGCCGCGTCAGGCAGAGACGGAATGGTAACGACCTCGTCGCGGTCGAACCCGGCCAGTGCGGCATCCACCATTTCATCCACGCCCATCACCATCTCTGGCGGCAGAACAGAGATATCAGCCCCGGCGCGGGACCAGATTTCGGTGCGTGTGGCACCCGGCAGCACGGCCTGGACCTTAATGCCAAGTGGTGAAAGTTCGTTCTGCATGGATTGGCTGAGGCTGAGCACAAACGCTTTGCTGGCGTTATAAATCGGGTTGAACCGTTCGGAGATGAGTGCCAGCACGGAGGCTACGTTGATGATCCGCCCGGCTTTGCGCGGCGTGAATGCCCGCGCCGCTGCCGCCGCCAGCCTGGAAGCCGCGTGCACGTTGATCTGAATAATGTCGCTGATATCCTGTTTGGGCATCTCGGCCAGGGCACCAAGCCTGGCGATACCCGCATTATTTACGAACAGGGTAATGGAAGCATCCGCTTCCAGCCGGTTTTCCACGGCCCGAATGCCAGCTTCAGTCGAAAGATCGGCGGGCAGAACCTGTGCTGCTATGCCATATTGTGCGTGCAGCTTGCTGGCCAGGGCGTTCAGCCGTGCTTCATCCCGCGCAACGAGAATGACATCATAGCCGCGTTTGGCAAAACGGTCCGTATAAACAGCACCAATGCCGCTGGAAGCGCCGGTAATTAACGCTGTACCAACTTTGTGCTCTTGGCTCATGGGAAGGGTCCTTTTTTTGGGGTAGGAGAAAGTTCTTGCTATTAGATTATAATCATAATATAAAATGTCAATCATAATTCTATTTGATTGAGGCAAGGCAGATGCGCTTTGAGAAGGGGCATAAGGAACAGACGAGGCAGCGGATAATCGAGACCGCCGCGCAGAAATTCCGCAAGGATGGCGTGGCTGCCACTGGCATCGCCGGGCTTATGGCGGAGGCCGGGCTAACCCATGGTGGTTTTTATGCGCATTTCACCTCGAAGGAGGATCTGGTGCGCGCGGCGCTGGAAGCCGCACTTGACCAGACCACGGCCAGCCGCCAGCAGGCGTTGGCCAGTGCCCAGCCTGGGACGGAGAGCCTGGAAGCATTGATCCGGTTTTATCTGCGCCCCGCCCACCGGGACACGCCTGAGCAAGGTTGTGCGGCTGCCGCGCTGATAAGTGAGATCGCCAGGCATGAGCCTGAAACCCGCGCCGCGTTCACGGCCCGTTTGCGCGGCCTGCTGGAGCAATTCGCCAGCGTATTTCCGCCGGAAGCGGACCCAGAGGCTCGGCGGCGTGCGGCGATCGGGTTGTTTGGAACCCTGCTTGGCTGCCTGCAAATGGCTCGCGCGGTGGATGATCCGGTTTTTTCAGACCAGATTTTGGCAAGTGGGGTAGAGGCCGCGCGGCGCTTGGCAAATATATAGCGTCGGC
>JAGWIE010000274.1 GCA_028866445.1 Rhodospirillales bacterium
ATGCCGCGCTCACGCTCCTGCGCCATATAGTCGGTGGTGGTGTTACCATCGTGCACCTCACCAATCTTGTGAGACACGCCGGTGTAATACAGAATACGCTCCGTGGTGGTGGTCTTGCCCGCGTCGATATGCGCGGTGATCCCGATATTGCGGATCTTGTTCAGGTCGGTATCAGCCATCGATGCCTCCACGGGCGGATAAAATGTCAAACAGATACGGCGCCGCCTGGATCAGGCCGCGCTGTTCGCCCGGCTTTTGGGGCAGCGCGCGGCGTTTGGCAAGCCCGCTAATGGCAAATTTGCGCCCGCCAGCGCGATGATTTTATGTTTTTCAAGCGCTTGATGCGTGTTACATCAATCCTGAACCAGAAGAATGAGGTGCTTGAATGGCCTTCGCCTGTACACACCCCGCTCACCCTACCGTGCAGCACGATGATGAGCATACGCGGATCACCCGATGGGATTTCGAACCCGGTGCGGTGACAGGCTGGCACAGCCATGGCTGGCCCTATTACGTGGTGATGCTCACCGATGCGCTGATGGAGGTGCATGACGGTACCGCTGTGCACAGCATTCCCCGCAAGGCGGGCGATGCCTATGTCCGCGATGCCGGGGTGCAGCATGATGTCCGCAATGGCGGGGCAGCGCCGATGGCTTTCGTGGAGATTGAAATAAAGAAACTTTCCCCGGCCTTGGCCGCCCTGGAAAACTAAGCTCCCCGCGCCCTTATCCTGTTCATGAAATTCCGCCTCTTCCAGATTTTGCGTGCCAGGCCGTTTTTTACCATCTGCTACGGCATTGGGCTGGCGGCCTGGGTGGTTATGTTCCCGCTGAAAAGCCCCGCCATCCGTGCTGTGGCGGCGTGGGACCTCGGCAGCCTGCTCTATCTGGCCGTTACGCTGACGATGTTTTTTCTCACCGAGAACAGAGACATCAGCCTGGACGCGAAATCCCATAAGGAAGGCGAATGGACGGTGTTCACCCTCACGCTGCTGGGCGCGGCAATGAGTTTCGTCTCGTTGTTTCTGTTCTCCCATGCCGCCAGCCAGAAGGCGCATTTCACCGGCGCTTACCTCGTCTTCGTGGTGGTCACGCTCGCCCTTTCATGGGCAGTGACGCACCTCACCTTCGCCTACCGCTACGCGCATGAGTATTACTCATACGATCTGGGCGGCGAAAATGTTGATGGTGGCATCGAATTTCCGAAGGACGACCGGCCTGATTACCTGGATTTCGTGTATTTTTCCTTCGTTCTGGGCATGACATTTCAGGTTTCAGACTGCAACGTCACGTCCAAAAAACTGCGGCGCCTGGCCACGGTGCAGGGGCTTATCGGGTTTGTGTTCAACACCGTAATTCTGGCGCTTTCGGTGAATATCGCGGCGGGGCTGCTATAACGCGCGGCCAAAGAAGCGCATCCGTTCAGCTAAGCTTCACCATGTGGCGGTGAACCCGGCGGCAAAGCCCTGAGCCTGGCCGTTGGTGTTCGGCGTGATGTTATAGGCGTGCTTGTGGCCATAAAGGTATTGGGCGAACAGGCTCATCTGCTTAGCCAGGATGTAATTGCCACCCACGGCTATGCCGTATTCGTCCAGCGTCTTGCCATGGGAGCCAGCGGCGGCGGCGGTCTGGCTGCCGAAGAAGGAAGCGCCAAGCACCCACGGGCCGGTAGTGTAGGCGCCGCCGACAACATAAGCGAGGGCATTACGTCCGCCGCGGAGGCGGAAGGCATAACCATCGGCCACCGCACCACCCTTGATGTTGGCACCAAGGGTAACCGTATCGCTTGTGGTGAACAGGCCCTTATAGGTGGTCTGACCGCCAATCTGCCACACACTGAGCGGGGCATATTCCTGCAAGCCAGCCGTGTTGCCGAGCGGCTGGCCTTCCAGATAACCAGCGGAGATTTTGGTGATGAAGCCACCGCCTTTGACAATGTATTGGATCATACCATCCCAGGTGTTCTGGCGGCGGGTGGCGCTGCCACCCGGAACGGCATCGTTCAACGCGCTCGCGGCGCTGGAGATGGAGGCTGTACCCTGCTTAATGCCGTTGGAATTCGGCTCATAACTAACCGCGGCCGAAAGGGCACCATTGAACAATGAGTTGGTAATTGCAGGAGATATATAGACGATCTTGTCTGTTGTGTAGAGTGCGCCCTGATTGGCGTAAATGAATTCACCGGGCCTGCCGCTGGGCAAAAGATTTACCAAGCCGCCATCTGCGTGCCACTGGCCGTCATCGCCAAACTGGTCAATCACGCCGGTTTGCAAAAGTTCGAATGCGCCGTCGCCTTGGCCAAAGCGGCCATAGCCGTAATTCCCCGTTCCGATATAGGCATAGGCGCGGCGGATATAGAGGCTGTCCACACCACTGCTTGAGGCGCTGCTGCTGTTGACGCCAGCACCGCTGGCATTGGAGGCCGCGGTACGAAGTTCGACTTGCACACCGTAGGCAATGCCATTCACGGTCGTGCCGTCGAAGCCGGGATATATACGAACGTCGCCCGTTGTGCCGATCGAGCTGTTTTTCCACGCAGTGCCGGCCGAATAGGAGCCGCCAGACATGCCATTGCCGCCGACTGTACCGAAAAGAAACTGAAGATACCCGTTCAGGTGAACCTGGATGGTACCTGGTGCAACTGGCTCAACCGGCTGAGCGCCGGCCGCGCCAACGGCGGCACTGATTATGCCCAGG
>JAGWIE010000275.1 GCA_028866445.1 Rhodospirillales bacterium
GCGTCAGCCCGCCCGCATCCAGCGCGCCTTCAACCGCCACCAGGCCGAGATTGCCCGGCAACTGGTCCAGCGGCGTTTGCCCCGCCAGCGCATCCTGCAGCGTGTCAACATTCTTGGCCACCGCTTGCTGGGCCATCTGTAATTGCAGGCTTTGCGTTACCTGCGTGGCAAGCTGCGCCGGGTTTGGGCCGTTTGTGCCAATGGATGTAACCTTGAACAGATACATGCCGAGGTCTCCGGCCACAGGCCCCATCACCTGGCCCGTTTGCGCGGCAAACACCGCCTGCGCCAGCGCACCGGAGGGTATCTGGTTCTGCTGCACACTGGCCAGCGGTACCGGCGTGGCATGGTATTTCTGCGCCAGCGCCTGCATCTGCGCCCAGCCAGCCCCGCTCTTCCACGCGGCTTTCAGCTGCGAGGCGTCGGCCAAATCCTGCACCGAGAGCACATCAGCGCTGCGCACCGGCACGCTGGGGCTGGCAGCCTCAGCTCGGGCCATTGCCGCAGCGATTTGTTGCGGCGGCACCTGTTCCTGCGGCGCCATTAAAGCCGGGGAGAGGATCACCACCTGCACATCGCGGTATTCCGGCGCAGTGAACTCACCCTGGTTATTCTGCCAGTAGCGTTGCAGCACCGCATCGGCCGGGGCGGGCGGCACCGGTTGGGTGCTTACCGGCACATTCACCAATGCGGCCGTGCGCTCAGCGCTCAGCAAACCGAAAACCGGCGCGGCCATCGCATCCGGTACCGTGCCAGCACTTATAATCGGCGTAATCAACTGGCGGCCAATCAGCTCGTCTTTAATCTGGCCGATGAAGTCGTCCTGCGAGATGCCGCTTTGCTGCAACACCTGGGCAAATTTCGCTTTATCGAAGCTGCCATTGGTCTGGAACGCCGGAATGGTATCCAGCACCGCGCGCACAGCCGAATCTGGCACGCCGATGCCATATTGCGCGGCGGCATGGCGCAGAATCGCCCGCCTCAGCGCATCGGAGAGCGCCTGCATGGCCATTTGCTGCCGCGCGTTTGCGTCTGGCTGCTGGCCCTGCTGCTGCGCCGCGCTCAACGCCCGCTGATAATCCGCTTGTACCTCGCTCGCATCAACAGGCTGGCCGGAAACAGTGGCCACCGCCGTGGAACTGCCTGTTAAGGTGAACACATTGGAGATGCCCCACAAGACGAACACCACCACGAGCAGCGCGAAAAACCCGCGCGCCACCCAACTCTCCATGAAATTCCGGACCCCGACCAGCATCGCTCTCTTTACCCAAAACCGCCGCCTCTATAGCTAGGCGGCAAGGACTGGGCAATTCATGGCCGGGCGAACCGGTTGCGGTCGGAGGAAACAGAGATGCGGCAACTCATAGCGGGCAACTGGAAAATGTTCGGCAAGCTGGCGGATATCGCCGGTTTCGCCGCCGCGGTTAAAACCGCCCCCGCCGGGGTGGACCTGCTGATCTGCCCGCCCTTCACCTTGCTGGAACGTTTCGCCGCCGCCCTGGCGGCCAGCTCCGTTGCCATTGGCGGGCAGGATTGCCACGCCACCGCGCAGGGGCCGCATACCGGCGATATTTCCGCCGCGATGCTTATGGAAGCTGGCGCAACCCATGTCATTCTCGGCCATTCTGAGCGCCGTGCCGACCATGGCGAAAACAATGCAGTGGTGCGCGCCAAGGCTGAAGCCGCCATCGCCGCCGGGCTCATCCCCATTATCTGCGTGGGCGAAACCGAGGCCGAACGCGAAGCGGGCGAGGCTGAACATGTAGTCCGCAGCCAGCTCCTGCACTCCCTGCCTTCAGGGTTTGCCGGGGTGGTGGCGTATGAGCCGGTTTGGGCCATCGGCACCGGCCGTACCCCCACGGAGGAAGACGTAACCGCCATGCACGCGGCCATTCGCGCCGGGCTTGGGGCACAATTCGGCGCGGCAGGCAGCGCAGTGCGGATTCTCTATGGCGGCTCGGTAAAACCCGGCAACGCCGCCACCCTGCTGGCCCTGCCGGAAGTCGGCGGCGCGCTGGTGGGGGGTGCCAGCTTGCAGGCCGAGGATTTCCTCGCCATCGCCCAGGCCGCATTGCGCGGTTGAACTTCGAACGATCCGGCTCTAGAAGCGCGCCTGACTGTTTGAGCGGGTTTATCGATGATCAAGGTTCTTCTCGTATTGCATGTGTTTGTCACCATCGCGCTGATCGGCGTGGTGCTGATCCAACGCAGCGAGGGCGGCGGCCTGGGCCTTGGCGGCGGCCAGGGCATGGGCAGCTTCATGACCGGGCGCGGCACGGCGAACCTGCTCACCCGCACCACCGCCATTCTGGGCACGGCGTTCTTCGTGCTCTCGCTGGCATTGGCGCTGCTTTACAAGGGCAGTGCGGCGGACACCAACGCAGCCATATTCAATGGCCCGGCACCTGCTTCACCCGCTGCCCCGGCGCCAACGGCACCGCCTGTGCCATCCCTGCCATCCTCTCTGCCGCAAACCCCGGTGGATGCGCAGCCAGCACCCCCTGCCCCCGCGCCAAATAAAACCCCCTAATTCCGCGCTTAGCTCTTCTCCTGCATCGCCAGATTCATGTAAGATTGGATTCCATGACGCGGTTTGTTTTCATCACCGGCGGCGTGGTTTCGTCACTCGGTAAGGGTATCGCCTCGGCGGCCCTCGGTTCCCTGCTGCAAGCCAGG
>JAGWIE010000276.1 GCA_028866445.1 Rhodospirillales bacterium
ACCCCCATACTTATATCAAGCGGGTGAGGCCGCTTTTTATGGCGGGCTTACGGGCTGGCCAACACCGCCCGCGCCTGCCCCGTTACAGGGTTAAGCAGCAGCAGCCTATCGCCATTTGGCCCGTTCACCCACACCGCAAGCTCTGCCCCAGCTGAGGCAATGCCCGCAATATGCTCACCCGGCGCCAATTGCGCCAAGGCACCAGCGGGCATTGCGGCTGGCACGCTGCCCAGGGGGGGTGGTACGCTCGCCATGGCAATCGGCGTCGACGGCGCGGAGAATTTGACATAAACACGGTGGATGATTGTGCCGAAAACCACAGTGGTGCCGATGACAATCAGCACGCCCATAACCCCCACCGCCGCCTTCAACCCCCATAAACTCTTTGGCTGATCCTGCATTGCTCTCCATCCTGGCCACGCCGGAAGCTTCCGGTCAGCGGCTCGATTCTTACCTCGCCGCGCGCATCGGCACCATCTCACGCTCCCGCGTCAAGGCCCTCATTCTTGAAGGTGCCTGCGCGCGCAACGGTGTCGTCACCATAGATGCCTCTGAACTCGTGCAGCCTGGCGCCACATATAGCCTAACCCTGCCCGCCGCCACGCCTGCCTTGCCTGCCGCCCAGGCAATCCCGCTGGATGTTCTGTATGAGGACAATGCCCTGCTGGTGCTGAACAAGCCCGCCGGCATGGTGGTTCACCCCGCCCCCGGTAACCCGGATGGCACGCTGGTTAACGCCCTCATCGCCCATTGCGGGGAGAGCCTCACTGGCATTGGCGGGGAGCGCCGACCCGGCATCGTCCACCGGCTGGATAAAGACACCTCCGGCGTAATGGTGGTGGCCAAAACCGAACTCGCCCTCACCCGGCTTTCCGCCACTTTCGCCGCGCGAGACCTGGAACGCGCCTATATGGCCCTTTGCTGGGGGGTGCCAAACCCGTCAGCGGGGCGGATAGAAGGTGATATCGGCCGAGACCCGCGAGAGCGCAAACGCATGGCGGTGGTAACGCGCAACGGTAAATACGCCGTAACCAATTACCTAATTCTACGTAATGCTGGCATGGCCGCTTGCCTGCTCACCTGCCGGCTGGAAACCGGGCGCACGCATCAAATCCGCGTTCATCTGGCGCATATTGGCCACCCGCTCATTGGCGATCCGCTCTATCTCAAGCGCCGCCCGGCCGCCGCCAAGCTGTTACCTGAACCCCCGCGCAGCTTGGCGCTGGATTTCCCTCGCCAAGCGTTACATGCTGAAATACTTGGTTTTTCTCATCCCATCTCAGGGGCGGCTTTGCATTTCAGCGTGCCGCCACCAGACGATTTTCAAGCTCTCGCGGACGCATTGCTCACATGCACATAAAACAGGACTAATATGGTCGTTTTTGTTGACGTGAACGGACGAACGTACGTAAACTGGGCTCTCACGCTGCCTGTGCAACCACGATCTCACCAGATCCTTACCCGCTTTTAAGGGGCGCATCCGAAACCTGGTGTTAATGTTGTGTTCGTTACTCAGGTCCGCGGTTCTGTCTCTTTATGTGGCGCTGGATTCTCTAGGCCGCAGTGGATGGGACAAAAAAGATTAGGAGAGGTTACATGGCTACTTCCGTGACCAATTTGGCCCCCGACGCCAGCTTAACGCGGTATATGCAGGAAATCCGCAAATACCCCATGCTTTCGCACGCGGAAGAGGAGCAGCTTGCACGCGACTGGCGCGATAAAGGCGATCACCGCGCAGCGCATAAACTCGTCAACTCCCATCTCCGCCTCGTGGCGAAAATCGCCATGGGCTATCGTGGCTACGGCCTGCCAGTCGGCGAACTCATCTCCGAAGGCAATGTCGGCATGATGCAGGCGGTGAAACGCTTCGACCCCGATCGCGGTTTCCGCCTTTCCACGTATGCAATGTGGTGGATCCGCGCGGCCATTCAGGAATACATCCTGCATAGCTGGTCGCTGGTTAAAATGGGCACCACAGCCGCACAGAAGAAGCTGTTCTTCAACCTGCGCCGCCTGAAAGGCCAGATGCAGGCCATCGACGATGGCGATCTGCAGCCCGAGCAGGTGACCAAGATCGCCACCTTGCTGGATGTGCCTGAGCAGGATGTGGTGAACATGAACCGCCGCCTCTCCTCGCCCGACAACTCGTTGAATGCGCCGATCAAGATGGAAGGCGAAGGCGAGTGGCAGGATTGGCTGGTGGACGATTCCGACAGCCAGGAAACAGAGCTGGCGGATCGTGAGGAGCTGACAGGCCGCAAGGCTCTGCTGGCCAATGCGCTAAAAACCCTCTCAGAGCGTGAACGCCATATTCTGGTTGAGCGCCGGTTGAAGGACAACCCCACCACGCTGGAGGACCTCTCCCAGCATTACGATATCTCGCGCGAGCGTGTGCGCCAGATAGAGGTGCGGGCGTTCGAGAAGCTGCAAAAGTCGATGAAGGCGCAGGTGGCCGAGCAACGCCTGGCTGCCAACGCCAACGCCGCTGCCTTGCAATTGCACTGAGGCTTTAGCACGGTCATAAAAAACGGGGCCCTAAGGCCCCGTTTTTTATTAGTCGTCGCGGTGGACTTTTTCCATCCGCTCATGCCGCTCCTGCGCCTCGATGGAGAGCGTCGCGATTGGCCGTGCCTCCAGCCGCCGCAGCCCAATCGGCTCGCCGGTCTCCTCA
>JAGWIE010000012.1 GCA_028866445.1 Rhodospirillales bacterium
ACAAGATTATGAATAAAGCCAAGTTTTTGAATAACCGGCCCAGATAAAACAAATGGATACATATCACTATGCCCCATCGAACGATTAAGCGCGTTCATTGCAAAGGTTAATGGTAGCCAGGCGTCAATCAATGTCTCAATGGTTTCTGCCCGGTAGGGATCAAAATTGATATCCGCGTGTAGCATCTCATCCTCGGTACGGTGAGGATGAATGCGCAGCCCGAAAGCTGAAGCCGTTTCCAGAGTGTCGATAATGTGCAGATAATGCGCCCAGGTTTCCGCGAAATCCTCCCATGGATGGGTCGTGGCATAGGCCGAGACATAATTTTCTTCCCAGCCGGCGGGCGGGCCTTGTTCATAATGCTGATTCAGCGCCTCGCCGTAATCGCGCTCATCATCTCCAAATACCAGGCGGCAATCCTCAAGCCTGCCACCGTCCCGCACCAGCTCATTCCAGTAATAATGGCCCACTTCGTGCCGGAAATGGCCAAGTAATGTGCGGTAAGGCTCCCCCATTTCCGCGCGGAAACGCTCCCGCATCGCGTCATCGGCCTCCGCGAGGTTGATCGTAATCAGCCCCTCATCATGGCCAGTTAAAATACGAGGGCCAGGGCCGGGAGAATCAGCCAGAAAATCGAAAGCGAGCCCGTGCATCGGGTCTTCAACCAAATCTCTTAGTGGCATCTTCAGCCGCAGCAGCGTGTAAAACAGACGATGCTTGGCAACTTCCAATGCGCGCCAGCCTTTTAGGTTTTCCTCAACCGAGAGATCAGGGATAGTCTGGTTATGGCGGCACGCGGTGCAAAGCTCGCCGGGGGTTGCCACCAGCCAGTTGCACACGCCCTGCGCGGCATTGGCGCAAAAGGCGTAGCGGTTTTCGCCTTTAAGGCCATGTAAAACCTCACCATCCCGCGTTAACGCCAGCATAGACATGGTGCTCGGCAGAAAGCCCAACTCATGCCCGCATCGCTCGCAGGCATTATTCTCAAAAAATAATGTCTGCCCACAGGCGTCGCAGGAAAAAACGCGCATAAAATAAACCCCTCAGACAATGACCATGTCGAGGGGTATATTATGGGACCGACCCGTTTGGTTTCCCGTGAAATCTAGGCCATTTACAAGTAACGCAACGCGTTACTTGATTTTAGCTTCCTTGAACTTCACGTGCTTACGCACGACCGGATCATACTTGTTCAGCTCAAGCTTCTGGGTCTGCGCACGGGCATTCTTCTTGGTTACATAGAAGTAGCCAGTATCGGCGGTAGAAACGAGCTTGATTTGGACGACGTTAGATTTAGCCATGATTAGAATCTCCGAGAGCGGGCCGTATCGCCCAGCTTAACTGGTTTCGTCAAGTGCTTGCAATCAGTGCAGTAGAGCCGCCTGGTAAATTTCTGGTGTACTAAGCACCGCCGAGGCGGCCTGTTCGTCAAGTTCCCCGCCAATATCCGCCGGGCAATCACCCCGTACTGCCAGCATGGCGCTTATACCAATGGGGGCACGCATGGCCCGCGCCTGGTTCAATGCGGGGCCCATAAGGTTCCTGCCATTTGCCAGTGCCGCAAGCTGCTGGTTAAGGGCGCTGGCACCATTGCTGGTGCAAATCTGCGGCATCAGCCCCAGCCCCTGTAATGGCCACCCTTTTGGTGCCAAAACTCGGCTCCAGGTTACGTAAAGCTCTCCGCCATCGGGAAGGGAGGCCACGGTCTGCACCAGGCCCTTGCCAAGCGTTTCCGAGCCAATCACCACCGCGCGCCCGTCATCGGCGAGGGCTGAAGCCAATATTTCAGCGGCACTGGCGGTTTGCCCATCCACCAGCACGGCTAACGGGGCACCGTTTGTAAGGTCCGCCCCCTCTGCCTTGAACATCTGGTCAGCATCCGAATCCCGCCCATTCGTTTCTGCGATCGGGCCGGATTGCAGCAGTGAATCCGCCACTATAACGGCCTGGCGGAGCACGCCGCCCCGGTTGCCACGCAAATCCAGCACCAAACCTGTAGGGGGCACGGGTTGAGACATGATTTTCGCGAGGAGGGCGGAAAATTGGTCCCCCGTGCCTTTGTTGAAGCCGGTGATTTTCAGAAAAGCGGTGCCCGGCACCACGGGTGGCTCGCTGAACACGGTTTGCGGCGGAATAAAACCGCGGATCAGCGTGAGCTTCTGCGGCGCTTCATCCTTATCCGCTTGCGGGTCGGTCACGGAGAGTGAAACGCTTGTTCCGGCAAGTCCCGCCATGTCCTCATTCAGCGCATTCGCCGTGCCGCCGTAAGCGGTCTGGCCATTCATCTCGTTAACGATCATACCGGGCTGAAGCCCCGCATCCGAAGCCGGGCTATCTGCCGCTATGGTGGCAATCACCGCCTTGCCGTGTTGGTCTTCCAGGGTCAGGCCCGTCCCGGCAAGACCGGTAATCATCAATTCATCCTGGGCGGCCTGCAAAGGGTCCTCGTATCGGGAATAGGGATCAAAATGGTTAAACAGTTCGTCGAAGAAGTTACCGATAATCCCTTGGGTGCCTGCCTGCTGTAGCGCCGGGGAAGCCGCATAAGCCGCCGCCGCAACTTTTGCCGCGGCCTTTCCCCAGCCCTGTGCATCTGTTGGCGCGGGAGCTGGAATGGCCGCCAAAAGCTGGTCCGGCCCAAAAAGCCGAATTTCACCGCTCTGCAAGGTGGTGTTGAGGTTGGGGTCAAGTGCGGCAAGCCCGTTCAAACCCCATAATGTCATCTGCGGAATCGTAACCGGGTTCAACGCACGCGGCGCGATATAAGCCAGCGCCACGGACCACACATTCGCCGCCGCCGCCGTGTCGAAACTTGTGGCGGCATCGGCCGCGCGGCAGCAGAGGACAACTGGCAACAGCAGGCAAAACAGGAAAAGAACAGCCCTTTGCCTCACCGCGCCCGCTTCTGCTTCATTTTGGTCTTTTTCGTGGGCTTAGCTCTGCCCTCCGTGCGCTTCCGCGTGGGGCCTGGCGCTCCAGCCAGCCCAAGCAGCAACCCGCCTGTCACCGGTCTGGCCTCGTTCAGCCGTACCTCAAGCTCCTGCGCCAATGAGAACACAACGCGGCTCCTGCGGCCGGACAAAGTCTGGGTGCGTTCGTCAAACATCCAGTAATCATCCGGCAAACTTGCCATACTCAAAAATCCGCTTGCACCGCTTTCCGTTAAAGTGGCGAAGAGTCCGAACTTCGTCACCCCCGAAATCCTTGCCTTGAACAACTCTCCCACGCGGTGTTGCAAATAGAGCGCAAGGTATCGGTCAGTCGAATCACGTTCCGCCAAGGTGGCGCGGCGTTCCGTCGCGGTAATGTGCTCGGCTGTGTCGGCGAAGGCGTGCATCTCTTCCTCCGCCAGCCCATCATTTCCAAGCTTCAGCCCTTTAATCAACGCGCGGTGCACAAGCAAATCGGCATACCGGCGGATTGGCGAGGTAAAATGCGCGTAACGGCTGAGTGCTAAACCAAAATGCCCGAGATTTTCAGGTGAATATTCCGCCTGACTCTGGGAGCGCAGGATCGTCTCATTCACCAACGTGGAAGAAGGCGTGCCCGCCACAAGCTTCAAAACGCCGTCTAGGTCGCGCGGATGTAACTGGTCGCCCGGTTTTAACGAGATATCGAGCGTCGCCAAAAACCCACGCAAATTATCCAGCTTCTCCGGTGTCGGCGGCGCGTGCACGCGATACATGCAGGGCAGTTTCAGCCGTTCAAGTTCTTCAGCGGCACACACATTCGCAAGAACCATAAACTCCTCGATCAGCTTATGCGCGGCCAAACGCGGGCGGGGGGCCACGTTCTGCACCTGCCCATCATCGCCCAGCGTCACCTTGCGCTCCGGCAAGTCAAGATTAAGCGTGCCCCGCCGTTCGCGCGCCTCGCTTAACGCATGATAAGCAGCATAGAGATGAGCATGGTTTTCAGGATTATCCTCGAATTCTTCCTGCACCGCTTCATAGGTCTTGCGTGCAGCTGAGCGCATCAGCCCGCGCCCAAAGGTGTGGCGCAGCTTGTTGCCATGCACGTCTATATGCATTTCCACAAACAAACAGCCACGCTCCTCGCCGGGTTTCAGCGAACACAGACCGTTGGAAAGTTCCTCCGGCAGCATCGGCACCACACGGTCGGGGAAATAGCAGCTATTGCCGCGCATCCTGGCATCCTTGTCCAGTGCGCCGCCTGGCTTCACGTAATGCGCCACATCCGCGATCGCCACGATCAGCCGGTAGCCATGTGGTTCCGGCGCGGCGAACACGGCATCGTCAAAATCCCGCGCATCGGCACCGTCGATGGTGATGAGAGGCACCTCGCGCAGGTCGGCCCGTTTGCCCAGGGCCACGGGTTTTGCCTTCTTGGCATCCTTCACGGCGGCTTCGGAGAAATCCATCGGGATCCCATGCTGGGCGATGGCGATAAGACTCACGGAGCGCGCATCCTCAGAGCTACCCAGCCGTTCCGTAACACGCGCGGGCTTGGTCCCGAACGGCTTGCCGGGCAGCGGTTCTGCGCGGACAATCTCGGCCTCCATCGCTCCCATTGTCTCGCTTTCCGGCACTACCCATTCGCCTTTCTGCCGGCGGTCGGTTGGCTCTATCCGCCCACCCTGCGGTGTCTTGCGAAACAGCCCGACAATGCTGCCGCTCTGCCCTTCAACGCGTTTAATAGTCCGGCCTTCATATTTGTCCGGCCCAATGCGCCTTAGCTGCGCCAGCACTTTGGCACCGGGTGCCAATGCAGCGGTGCCCTTGCGCTCCGGCTGCATGAATATAACCGGTGGCCTGCCTGGAGCGTCCCACACCACCGGCCGGGCGATGGCCTCCCCGTCACGGTCAATTCCCGTAACCTCTACAAGCGCATTTTCCGGCAGCCGCCCCGCTTCCGTATGGCGCTTGCGCCCGGCCCGCTCGGCATAGCCCTCCACCTCCAGCGATTTCACAATGCCGCGCAGCGCCTTGCGGTCCTCCGGGGCGACGGAAAATGCCCGCACAATGTCGCGAAAATGCTGTGCATTCTGCGCCTCTGCCAGAAAGCGCTTTACCGAATCGCGGCTGGGCAAGGATGCGCGTTTGCCCATGGTTTCCAACGGTTTAGGCTTCGTGCTCTTGTGCCTGGTCTTCATAATCATAGTATGGAGCGGCGCGGCACACTCGGCCATGGCTGTTTGCAGGTAATTGTTTACCGAGCCCCATGTCCTTCATTGATCCTACATTGAAATTATGTAACCTGCGGTTGTGAGTTCAAGTATTAACATCAACGTCCCCGCGATCGTTGTTTCCATAGCCGGGCAACCAAGCCTGTCATCCTTAACCGGCTTGCCCAGCAGCTTGGCGGTGGCCGATTCCGCCGCAAGTCCCGCCATCAGCCTGAAACTGGTGGCGGGAGACAGTGCCGCAAGCCTCTCGGCCAGCGTCAGCTCCGGCGCGTCCTTGGTCTCCAGCGGCAACACGCTGCAAATTTCCGGCAGCGCCGCCCAGGTAAACGCGGCATTGGCCACACTATCATTCTCAGAACCCTCCGGCGTTACGGCGGATGTCATTTCCCTCACCGCCACGGATAATAAAGGCGGTGCCGCGCAGAGCGATTTTTCGCTCGCCATCGCGCCAGAGCTTGCCCCGGCCTTTGTTGCGCCCGCCGAGCTGGTTACGCTTTCGCCCAACCAGCCGCTTGCCTTGCCAGATTTGCTGCTATCCGACCCCACGGCCAGCGCCCTTGCAGAGATGGGGCTGGGGGCTGGAGAAACGCTGCAACTCACTCTCGCTGTTTCCGCTGGTGCTCTGTTGCTGCCTGACTACAGCGCGCTTACCGGCATCTCGGCTGATGGTATCGGCACCGGCACCATCCACCTCACGCTCAGCGCCAACGATATCGGCGCACTCAACACGCTGCTCACCTCGCTGGAATTCGCCGGGCCGTCGCTCGCTTCCGGCCAGCACCTCACCTACGATCTCTGGAACCACGATGGCGTGCTGCCGCGTACGGTCACCTCAGGCAACATCTATCTCAACACGCTTGGCGCGCCCGCCAGCGCCGCCACTTATGCGCAGGGCGCGCAAACGCTCGTCACCGGCATTGATACGCTCTCCGGCACGCTGGATATCAGCGGTACTTTCTCAGCCCTTGGTAATCTTGTTGGCAATGGCGCGGTTTCCATAGCGCCGGGTGGCGTTCTGGAGCTGCCGTATAATTCCGCCCTTCTTGGTGGAACGAGTTACGATTCCGGAACAATCGCGACGCAGGACATTGTAGAATCCGGCCAGCTCCTCATCGGCGGCACGGCCTCGCTGCAAGGCGAGCTGGTGCTCAACACCAACGCCTTGGTCGATTTTACCAGCGGGTTAACCGTTGATACCGGTGCTGCGAATGACTTTCAGGAGGGGCTGACACTTGCCAGCAATGCCGTGCTTGAAGGTAACGGCACGCTCGCCGTGGGAAATTTCTCTGCCTCGGGAATGGTCGATGGCACCGGCACCATCCTCGCCTTGCAGGGGGAGACGCTGGAGATCGACGCCGGCATGGTCTCCTCTGGAGTGAATCTCGATGTGGCGGGCGGCGGCGTGATGGTGCTGGGCCCGGTTACGCCACTTATCGGTATTTTTAACACCACGCCGCTCACCGTTCAGAGTGGCGTCACTTTGAATTTCGGCGGGCCGGGAAGCTTGCCTGTTACCGGTGCCTATGCCAACCCGCTGGGTGGCAATGGCGGTGCCTTCGTCATCTCCGGGCCCGAAGCATTTTCAGGCACGGTCTCGGGTTTCGCGGTTGGGGATGAGCTGATCTTTCCCGGCCTCACTGGCTTGGTGGTGCACAATATCAGCACCATCTCCGGTGCGTCCTCTTTCGTTGTGTCCGGAGTAGATGCCAACGGCACCACGCAAAGCTACACAATCTTTTCCAACATCCCCGCCGGGCTGCTGCCCGCCGCCAGTTTTGATGCCGCTGGCGATGCAACGGTTGTTCTGCATTCAAACATTGCCACGGTCACCAGCAATGGCGGCATCGCGGCCACAGCCGGGGTGGCGCAGCCGCTGTTGGGCATAAGCATGGCGCTGGCCGCCGCCACCACCCAAAGCCTCACCATCACTTTATCCTCCGCGCATGGCAGCCTCTCCGCTTCGGGAGGCTCAACATCCAGCGCACTGACCCTCACCGCCAGCAATTTGAGCAGCCTCAATGCCGAGATCGCGAGCATCAGCTATACCGGCACCGGCGCGCTGGACGTGCTTACCATCAGCAGCGGCACCGGCATTCTGGCGGGGCTGCAAAGTTTAATTGCCATAGACCATGGCGGCAGCGGCACGGTGAACGGCTATTCGGGGCTCGGCTTCACCGAAGCTGAACTCGTCTCCTTCGGCAGCACCGGTGGGCTTTATGTGGATACCACAGCCCATGCCCTTGGCGGCGTGTTGGCCACCGGCCAGATCGAATTTAACGATGAGCTGATTGCCAGTGGCTTTTCCGGCACGGCGTTCCAGATCGACAATGGTGGCAACGTCATCTTCGGTGCCGCCGCCAGTGCCGCGCTGGCAGGCGATGTCGTTATCGGCGACACCAACGGTGCTGGCGCGCTGGAAGTGCTCACCAATTCCGCCAACATCTCTGGCAACCTCACCCTCGCGTCTGCGGCCGCTGGGGCAGGCTCCAGCCTTGCCGTCATGGGCGCCCTCGGCGTTTCCGGCACAGTTTCCGTTGGGGTTGGCGGAACAGCGGTGTTGAACGAGTCCGGCACCTTCATAGCGGGTATCATGAGCCTCGGCACCTTCGGCACGCTCCAGGCTTTCGGCACCGCTTCGGGCAATCTCGGCGGCGTAAATAATAGCGGCACCATGGGTGTAACCGGCTTCGCGGATATTGCCGCGGCCAGTTATACCGGCGCTGGCGGCCTTACTCTGGGCGGCGAGGCCCAGCTCAATATCACCGGTGCTGCCTCGTTCCTGGCCGGGCAGGGCTTCATCGGCACGGATGCGCGGCTCACCGCCGGAACATTCACGCAAACCGGCGGCGTCCTTACCATCGACGGGCGGCTTGCTGCCGCCGGGGCTGCCACATTCAGCAATGCCCGCCTCGCCGGGGGGGAGCTTTCCGCAACCTTGCTGGATGTCACCGGCACGCTTGCGGGCGATGGTATCATCAATGCCGCCACATTGCTCGGCTCGGGCACAATTCTGGCCCAAGGCGGCAAGCTGCTCATGGCAGGCGGCAGTTTCACCGGTGCTGGCCCGCTGGAAATCGCCACCGGCGCCACGCTGGAACTCTCCAGCACCGATCTCTCCGGCGCGCCGGTTAGCTTCACCGGCACCTCCGCCCTTTTGGTTGTGGACGACGCAGCCGCCGGCCTGCCGGGCATCGCTGGCATGTCGAGTTTCGATGCGGTGGATCTGGTGGGCATCGCCCCCGGTCTCGTCAGCATTGCAGGCAATACCATCGAACTTCTCAGCCATGGCAGCATCGCGCAAACCTTCGCGGTTGCCACCAGCGGCACCTCGCTTCCCAGCCTTGCCATCACTACGGATGGCAGCGGCAGCGCGCTCATTACCTTGGGCGGCGAGCTGCCCTGTTACGCGCGTGGCACCAGCATCCTCACGCCGCAGGGCTACCGGCCGGTGGAAACCCTCCGCCCTGGCGACCCCATCATCAACGCTGCCGGAGAACGCCGCCCGGTGCGCTGGGTTGGCTGGCGCACACTGGATCTTGGGCCCCGTTCCGCCAAATCCGCCAAGCCGGTCATCATCCTGCCGGGCGCGTTTGGCCCCGGTAAACCGTTCAAAACGCTACGGCTTTCACCCCTGCATTGCGTCTATGCGCAAGGGGTGCTCATCCCGGTTGTCCATCTCGTCAACGGCGTCACCATCCTGCACGACGAAACTTCTCCAGCCATGACCTATTATCATCTGGAGCTAGATCGGCACGACATCATGCTGGCCGAAGGGCTGGAATGTGAATCCTATTTTTGCAACGCCAATCGCGGCGAGCTTTACCACGAATTGGGGCGTCGCAGCCCGGCCCGGCGGCCCTTTGCGCCAAATGTCACCAGCGGCGCGCGGCTGGCGGCGGTGCGGCGCAGCCTGCACGAACATGCGCTAAGCGTAGGTTTCACGCCCGGCTACACGCCGCGCTTGCGCGCGGTAAGCGGCGGAATGGACGCCATTCCCCGCTTCACCCGCCAAGCAGGCGGGCGCTATGCCTCGTTCAGTTTTGCCGAACCTGTTCACGGCTTCACCTTGCTATGCCCTGCTGTTTCCCCCGCTGATACCGACCCACAATCGGAGGACCGGCGCGAGCTGGGATTATGCCTTGGTGAAGTGCAGGGGCTGATTCTGGGGCAAGGCTGGCTGCCCCGCGCGCCGGGCGATGCGGGCGTCTGGATGGGTCGGCAGGCGGAAATCGGCCTTCACCGCGCTCGGCGGCAAATCAGGCTGTCTGTCGCCGCCTTGCCGCAAAGCTGGCAGCGCGCCACAACCATTGACGCCCCACGCGCAACCCGTTAGAGCCGCGCTTCGTTGCCGGGAACGTGGACGGGCGGTGGTCGCCCGCGCCCGCTCTTTGCCGTGAAAACGGAAAAGAGACTACTGGCGGATTTAACAAGAAAGGTACAAGCGCCGTGACCAAGCGCAGTGAGAGCAAGTATAAAATCAATCGCCGCCTGGGCGTTAATCTCTGGGGCCGCGCCAAATCGCCTGTTAATAAGCGCGAATACGGCCCCGGCCAGCATGGCCAGCGCCGCAAGAAGCCGACCGATTTCGGTGTGCAGCTTATGGCGAAGCAGAAGCTGAAGGGTTACTACGGTAACATCTCCGAAAAGGCTTTCTACAAATATTACGAAGAGGCTGTGCGCCGTAAGGGTGACACCTCCGAAAACCTGATCGAGCTGCTGGAGCGCCGCCTGGATGCGGTTGTCTACCGCATGAAATTCGCGATCACCCCGTTCGCATCCCGCCAGTTCGTCTCCCACGGCCACGTGACCGTGAACGGCCAGAAGGTGAACATCCCTTCCTTCCAGGTGAAGGATGATGACATCATCGAGGTCCGCGAGAAGTCCAAGCAGCTTGCCGTGGTGCTGGATGCCGCGCAGAGCGGCGAGCGCGATGTGCCGGAATATATCGAAACCGACCACCGTGCCATGAAGGGCCGCTTCGTGCGCGCGCCCAAGCTGGCGGATGTGCCGTTCCCCGTGCAGATGGAACCGCATCTCGTAGTTGAATTCTACTCGCGCTAATTTCCAATTATCTGAATATTCAAAAATGGCGTCTTCGGGCGCCGTTTTTTTATTTTGTCACATGGCAGAGATGCTGCCGTTACATCGCGCCCCTACCAATCATGGCTAATAAGCCGATTGGAGTTACTCACATGCGCCGTATTTTGTTTGCGTCTCTTATCGCCCTGGCACCGGGGTTGGCCTTCGCCCAAATGGCCACAAACACCACTAATCCGCCAGCACCTCCCGCCCCCGGAATGGGCGGCATGGGCCACGGCCCGATGGGTGGTTTAATGATGTGCCCTCCTGGCCATGGCGGCAAGGGCCGCCATATGATTGACCCAGAGCAGGTGATGCTGAAGTTCTACGCTGCCAATACCAGCCATGATGGGCATCTTACCCTCGCGCAGGCCAAGGCTGCGGGCTTCAAGCCAGTTGTGGATCATTTTGACGAAATCGACGCCGATAAACACGGCTATGTCACGTTTTACGACATCCAGGCTTGGCGGATGGACGATATAGCTAAGCACCTGGAAGCCCAGGCCACCGCTTTGCGCGCCAAGGATTCCTGAGCAACCGATCGGGCCGGCAACGTTCCGGCCCGATCGCAGAATTCTCAGAATGCGCCGCCGCGGCCCGGCGGAAAGCTGGGCGTAGTCTTGTTAGGGTCGCCGGTCACGAACATCTGGTGAAAAATATCGCCAAATGTTGGTTCGGTCGTAGGCTGCGCGGCAGTGGCTTCACCAGACGGAGAGTTGTTGCCCGGCGCGCTGGATGTTGTTCCCGGCACTACCTGCGATGCCACAGAATTCGGTCCAAACAAATGTATCACTATGCCAGATGGCGGGGGTGTGGGGTCTTGGCGGGCCCATGCAGGAAAAGCGGCCAAGCTTGCGAGAATAGCGGCGGATAGAAGTTTCACAATTATGACTCCGGAGTCGTATCCCTAACATCGTGCTCCTGAGTTGGTCAGGCAACCCATCCAGGCGCATCCGGCCATGCGTTAAGTCTCCGCCTCAATCGGTTTGCCAAACCCTCCAGGCGCTCATTGGCCCGGCTTCACCGGCGCTCGCAAAATCCGCCAGCCGCAGCGTTACCGCCGCATGTTCCATTACGGTGCTGGCATCCTCCCCGCTTCCCGGCCATCGTGGCGAAACGCCCACCGTAATCAGCGTTGTCTCAGGCAGCAAAGCTGGCAAAGTGGTGCAGAATTTCGCGGCGCGCTCTCCGCCCGTCAAATGGTCCATATTGTCGCACCACAACCCTATGGTCGTTCCGTCAATCCGCCCCAATAAATCCGTGGGGCGGACAATATCCCGCAATTCCTCCGCCAACCGCATCGCCACGGCGGGCCAAAGCGTTTCCTGGGCGCGGGAAAAACCCAAATAGAGCAGGGTGCCAGGCTGATCTTCAACATCCAGCCGGTCCAGCCTACGGGCAATTTCGTCTGCGAAGGTCTTGCTGGTCCAGAAGCCAGTTTCAACATCCAGCACAGAGGAAAGGCGAAGCTGCGTTTCTGTAGTCGTCCCATCAGCCAGGCTGGGCAGCGCCATCTCCGGCGCTTCCATATCGAATAAGAGGCCATAGATGCCAGCGACACTGCCGCCAGAAAGCCGCGGCGCCAGGGAAAGCCGGTAAAGCCGAGGCGTAGGTTCAAAACTGTGCAGTCTTACCCGCCCATGCCAGGCCACGCATTCCACGCAGATGGTGACAATGATCGATCTGAATTCACTGGCGCTAAGTGCTGCTTCTTCGGCCGAAGGGCCGCTCAGCAGGCTGGCCAGCTCCGCTCCCAGCATTTCGCTGGCTTGCCGCCCCAGCACCCGGCCCGGCCCAAAGGCGGTAAACCGGCCAAGTTTGTCTGTCTCAAACGCCAGATCGGCGAGCATCGAGCCGATCACCAGCCATGAAGCGCCGGTGGCCGTTGGTAAGACAGGTGGCGGCAGGGCTGAAAGCGGGGAAGGGTTCATAACCTATTTTAAAAGCCACCTGGTTAACAGATGCTTAAAATCTTTACCGTCCGGTCTGCCCCCGGTGGCGCAGTAAATGGTCTGCCAGCACGCAAGCCAGCATGGCTTCGCCCACCGGCACGGCGCGAATGCCAACGCACGGGTCATGCCGCCCGGTGGTGAATACGTCCGTTTCTACGCCATCCGCGCTAACAGATTGCTTCGGGATTAGAATTGAACTTGTTGGTTTTACAGCAAACCGCGCCACAATAGGCTGGCCGGTCGCAATGCCGCCTAAAATCCCGCCCGCATGGTTGGAAAGAAATTCGATCCTCCCATCCTTCATCCGCATCTCGTCGGCGTTTTCTTCCCCACGCAGGGCGGCGGCGTCAAACCCGTCGCCAATCTCCACGGCCTTCACCGCGTTAATGCTCATCAGCGCCGCGGAGATATCGGCGTCCAGCTTGCCATATATCGGCGCACCTAGCCCCGGCTTCACGCCCTCAGCCACTACTTCCAAAACCGCGCCAATCGACGAACCGGCCTTGCGAATAGCATCCAGCTCAATCTCCCAGCTCTTGGCAGCTTCAGCATCCGGGCAGAAAAACGGGTTTTCATCCACATGCGCCCAGTTCCATCGTGCGCGATCAATCCCATGCGCGCCCATCGCCACCATGGCGCCGCGAATTATCACCTCAGGCCCCAGCACCTTGCGGGCAATGGCACCTGCGGCTACGCGCATCGCGGTTTCGCGGGCGGAGGAGCGGCCACCACCGCGGGGGTCGCGATGGCCATATTTCATGTCATAAGCCACATCCGCATGGCCGGGCCTGTAGCGCGCCGCGATATTCGCATAATCTTTGGAGCGTTGGTCGGTATTCTCGATCATCAGCGAGATCGGCGTGCCGGTGGTCTTGCCCTCATACACACCTGAGAGCACCCGCACCTGATCCGGTTCCTGGCGTTGCGTGGTGAAGCGCGACTGGCCAGGGCGGCGCTTATCCAGAAAGGGTTGAATATCAGCTTCAGAAAGCTCAACGCCCGGCGGACAGCCATCCACCACCGCGCCAATGGCGGGCCCATGGCTTTCGCCCCAGGTGGTTACACGGAAAAGCTGGCCGAAGCTGTTGAAGGACATGATTTAATCGTTCGCGACCGTTATGTCCGGCGCATCCGGATTCTTCATGCCGATAATATGGTAGCCGCAATCCACGTGGTGAATTTCGCCTGTCACACCCCTCGAAAGATCTGAAAGCAAATAAAGCCCAGACATGCCCACCTCGTCCAACTCCACATTGCGGCCCAGCGGCGCATTATAGCGGTTCCATTTCAGAATATAGCTGAAATCGCCAATGCCGCTGGCGGCCAGGGTTTTAATCGGCCCGGCGCTAAGCCCGTTCACGCGGATTTTATCCGTTCCCAAATCCGCCGCCATGTAGCGCACGCTGGCTTCCAGCGCCGCCTTGGCCACACCCATCACGTTATAATG
>JAGWIE010000277.1 GCA_028866445.1 Rhodospirillales bacterium
TTTCCATTTCAGCGGAATTTTGAGGATTGAAGCGGCACCATGGCCAAACTTGATTACTATGCCGTGCTGATGGTCGAGCGCGGCGCCAGCGCCGACGATTTGAAGAAGGCTTATCGCAAGCTGGCGATGCAGCACCACCCAGACCGTAACCCTGGTGATGCGAAGGCCGAGCAAAAATTCAAGGAACTCAACGAAGCCTATGACGTTCTGAAGGACGAGCAGAAGCGTGCGGCCTATGACCGGTTTGGCCATGCGGCTTTTGAGAATGGCGGCATGGGCGGCGGCGGCGGTTTCGGCGGCGGCGGGTTTGGGTTTGAAGGCGGGCTTGGCGATATTTTCGAGCAGATGTTTGGCGGCGGCCGGCGTGGCGGTGGCGGTGGCGGTGTGCAGACCGGCGCGGACATTAAAGCGGCTGTCGAGATTGATCTGACGGAGGCTTTTGCCGGAACCAAGGCGAATGTTCGCGTTTCCACCCGCATGGCGTGCGATGCGTGCAATGGCACCGGCTCAGCGGACAAAACCGCCAGCGCGGATAATTGCACCACCTGCGGCGGGGCAGGCCGCGTGCGCGCACAGCAGGGGTTCTTTGTGGTGGAGCGCACTTGCCCCACCTGCGGCGGTGCTGGGCGCATGGTGCGCAACCCGTGCCGCGTGTGCTCGGGTGCGGGAACCGTGCCGCGTGAGCGCACACTTTCCGTGCAGGTTCCGGCTGGGGTGGAGGATGGCACGCGCATCCGGCTTTCGGGCGAGGGCGAGGCAGGGCCGCGCGGGGCGGCACCGGGCGATCTCTACGTGCATGTTTCTATTCGCCAGCACCCGATCTTCCAGCGCGACGGCGCGAATATTTTTTGCCGCGTGCCGCTGCGCATGGGCCAGGCGGCCTTGGGTGGCGAAATTGAGGTGCCGACGATTGATGGCACCGCTGCCAAGGTAAAAATTCCGGCGGGCACGCAATCTGGCGATCAATTCCGGTTGCGGAGCAAGGGGTTCTCCGTGCTGCGCTCCACCCAGCGGGGAGATATGTATATTCAGGTGGCGGTGGAGACCCCGCAGAACCTGACCAAGCGGCAGCGCGAATTGTTGGAAAATTTTGAGCAGGAATCCGCCGGGCAGGGCTCTGTGAGCCCCGAGCATGAAGGGTTTTTTGCCAAGGTGAAGGACTTTCTGAAAAATGTGGCAGAGGGGGGGTAACCCTGTTTTCGCCGCAATTCCTGAATAGACCGCCTAAGAGCTACGAATTGTAATCCGCCCGGCTCTCGCGTTGCTCGGGTCTAAGGCGCAGCTTAAATAGGGTAGAATATAGTAAACGCTTGGTCTTGTACGGGAGTTCAAGATGTTGAGGAAATTAACGGGAATTGCCCTGGTGCCGATGTTGGCTCTGGGGGCTTGCACGGCAACGGTGCCAAACCAGCCGACGGTTGTGGCATTGCCAGGCCAGGGTAAGAGCTGGAATGAATTCCAGGCTGATGATGCCTATTGCAAGAGCTATGCGGCATCCCAGATGCCAAATAGCGGCCAGGTGGCGCAGAATTCGCAGAATAATTCCACGATGACGGCGGCGGCGGGCACGCTGATCGGTGCTGGTGTGGGTGCTGCACTCGGCTCGCTCGCCGGGAATGTGGGTGCTGGTGCAGCTGTGGGGGCTGGGGCCGGGTTGCTTGGCGGCGCGGCCACGGCAGGCAATAATACGCAGGGCACGGCGGATTCCCTCCAGGGCCGTTATGATGTGGCCTACGCGCAGTGCATGGTGGGACATGGCGAATCGATTCAACAGCCTGCTGCGCCGTCTTACTACGCGCCGCCAGCCTATTATGCGCCGCCTCCGCCGCCACCACCTGGCTATTATTACCCCGGTTACTGAGATTGCGCCCGCCCTGGAAGGGGCGGAGCTGCTCGTGGCTGGGGAGCATCTTGCCTCGCCTGTGCAAACGCAACGCCGCAACCCATGGGCCTGGGGGGCGGCGTTGCTGTTGCATGTGCTGGTTATCGCCGCTTTGCTGCTCATCCATGTGAAGCCGCCGCAGGAGGAGCTGCAAAGCCCGCCCGGTGTTGATGTGGTGTTCGATAATGGCGGCACCACTCCGCAAACGACCACACCCAAGGCCTCGCCCGGTCCACCGCAAACGGCGCAGGCACCGGTGCCCCCACCGCCCCCGGCCCAGGCGGCACCGCAGGAGCAGGCTCAGGCGGCGACACAGGATGAAGTGCAGGTGCCTGACCTGCCATTGGCGGCATTGCCGAATCCTCCGCCCATGCCTCACCCGCGCCCGGCCCCGCAGCACAAAGCTAGGCCAGTGCCGCAGCAGAAATACGTATTTCTGAACGGGATGAATTACGGCAATGTTTCGCCTGTGGCGCCACCCGCGCCGCCAGCGCCCAGGGGAATGAATTTTTCTCTACCGACCTCGGACGCGCAGGCGGCCACTGCATCTGATTTCTCAGTGAAGGGCGATGCGGGCGCTGATTGGGATTCCGCATTGACGAAATGGGTGCAGGAACACGCCTATTATCCGCAGGCGGCAGCGGAGCAAGGCCAGGAAGGCACGGCAACGGTGGAATTCAATGTGGACCGCAACGGCCATGTGACCGGGTTGAAATTATTGGATTCGGCGGGTTCGCCCTTCCTGGATCAGGCCTGGGAGCAGCTCTTTAACGACAACAC